>NZ_PKGG01000023.1:0-41238 GCF_046480465.1 Arthrospira sp. PCC 8006 | reverse complement strand
ACGTTTCATAGAGGGGGACGGATTCCTGAGCTAGTGGAGGTGGCTCAATGCCGTTTGCTCTATCTACCACCTTATTCGCCAAACCTCAACAAGATAGAGAAATGTTGGTCGTGGTTGAAAGCCCGCATTCGCCATTGCACGTGAGCAGTTTGATTCTCTCGATGATGCCATGGATTCCGTTATAAAAGCTGAGTCCTAACCACCTTGACTAATGCTATAGATAGATAAATCCTGGGAATTTGGGTAGTATAAAATGGATTAATCTAGGGTTAATAAGTAGGCAATTAATGGTTAATTAAGTTGTAGTAATTATCCCAGACTTGGGTAAATTACAGCTGGTTCACCAGTCGCTTAATACATTGCCCTCACCCTAAATCCCTCTCCCAGGGGGGGGGGAGAGGGACTTGGAGAGAGGAATAGATTGGGTATAATAATACTCAAAGTTTTGGATAAAGTTGATAGAGATGAAACTTAGCTTTTGTATAATTGCCAAAAATGAAGCCCATCAGTTAGGGGAATGTTTACAGACGGTGGGAAAGTTAGTAGATGAAATGATAGTGGTGGATACAGGTTCTAGAGATGGAACGCCGGAAGTTGCTAAAAATATGGGGGCGAGAGTGTATGAGTTTAGCTGGTGTGATGACTTTGCGTCGGCGAGAAATGCGGGTTTAAAATATGTGACAGGTGATTGGGTTTTGGTGTTAGATGCTGATGAGCGATTAATGGAGGGAATTATCCCTCAAATTAGAGGTTTAATTAACCAGGAAGATTATTTGCTGATTAACTTGGTGCGACAGGAAATCGGGGCGGTGCAGTCTCCTTATTCTTTGGTGTCGCGACTGTTTAGAAATCATCCGGATCTGTATTTTTCTCGCCCTTATCATGCTTTGGTTGATGATAGTGTGATGGAGATTTTGCGGCGGGAACCTCAGTGGCGGATCGGTTCTATNCCAGAAATAGCGATCGCTCATTATGGATATAGTTCGGATGCGATCGCGGTAAAGAATAAACAACAAAGGGCTWGTGAAGCTATGGAAAGCTATTTAAAACAGCATCCCGATGACCCTTACTTAGCGAGTAAATTAGGGGCTCTGTATGTGCAATTAGGTAAACTCTCAGCAGGTATTGACCTGTTAGAAAAAGGGCTAAAGCAGGCATCTGGAATTGAGGGGGGGACTATGTATGAATTGCATTATCACCTAGGAATTGCCTATAGCAAAAGGGGACAACTAGAGGCGGCGGAAGCACAGTATCAAAAGGCGATCGCGGTTAATGTATTCCCTCAATTAAAAATAGGGGCTTATAATAATCTGGGAAATCTGCTGAAAGGTAGGGGCAACCTAAAAGCGGCGCTTTGGGCCTATGAAACGACGATAGAAATTGACCCATTATTTAGCTTAGGTTACTATAACCTGGGCATGACTCTACGGGCGATGGGAAATTCCCAAAAAGCGATCGCATCTTATCAAAAAGCGATTTCTCTTAACCCTCACTATGGGGAAGCCTACCAAAATTTAGGGGCGGCGTTGTTAGGTATTGGCAACATTCCCGATAGTCTGAAAGCCTTTGAAAGAGCGATAAGCGTATATGAACAAACCAACCCCCCGGAAGCCAAACGGCTCAAAAAAACCTTGTCAGAAATGGGATGGCGACTATAGACTTCTGCACTATGGGGGAAATTTGATACTACAATGCAGCAACAGAACTAGGATGGGTATGATGTGAAAGTCTCTATCAAGGGTTCTAAAAGGTCTGGGTAGGTCACAAGACTTATCTCAAAAGCTAATCATGTTAGGAGTCATGCAATAGTGCGACCCGTTAGCCTGAAAATAGGGAAAATCCCCTAGGGGAAAGGCTGCAAGGGGATATTAACCCTTGACAACTGAATCTCGCTTGTTGGTGCGGAAGTCTGAGAGGTCCCAATATGGGAAGTATCAGAATCAAAAAATATCCAAGTCCAACCCTCCAAGTGCCGGAGTGAAAACAGTTCCCCACGGTAGCGACTGGTCATCAATCCGTGAAGCGGGAATTGGGCGTAAACCCTTTTAAATGGGGATTTAAGCGCCCTGTAGCTGGCTATGAGTAGGGAAACGAACTTCTGCGAGAACTACCGTTAGACTCCAAATTAGGCGGGTATACGCTGCCTTATATGTATGGGGCAAGAAAGCGTTGTTGTTGCCAACGTTAACAGGTTATTTCTGTAGGGAATAACTCGGCACTCAAAAGGCCCCCGGTAGAAAGGAAGACTCTAAGGCCAGAAACCAAAGCGATTTTCGGAACGGGATAACCTCTAAGTTGCTCTCGGTGGGTTTTTAGCCTATTACTGAGTAGTCAACCAAGGCGGATAACTGGGTATTCCAGGCGGCTTAGGGGAGGGATTGTGTCAGAAGCGAAGGCCCTGACTATAAATCGGGGATATGCAGACGGACACACGGAATTGATTGCTGTGCTGAGTGAGTGAGTTGCTGTGAAGAAGACTAAAGCCAGTCTGATAGGGACGAGGATGGTATGCGTAGATGAGTCGTTGTTGACGGTGAAGGGGGAGATGAAAGGCCGCCGAAACTGTTGGCAACGTTGTCTATGGAAGCTGCAACAACGGATTTACCGCGCCTCGAAACGGGGTGATATTAAGGTGGTCCGTAAACTCCAAAAAATGCTGATGCGTTCGGCTTCTGTGAGGTATCTTGCTAGTGATAGTTGTGATGGGGGTTCTATAGCTGTTCAACAGTGTTTGATGCAATGGGCTTTGGAACCGGAATGGCGGGCTCGTTGGGAGTTGGATGATGCTGTTGGCTCTCATTTTTCATCGGTTGGGGAACTGTTGCAGGCGATCGCTAAAAGTCTGGAAAATGGCCATAAGTTGGTCTGGGTTATTGATTTAACCAGGCTTTGTCAACCGAGAATATTGGCTCAAAGGTTGCCGGATTTACCGCGCTCTATGGGTCTGAATAAGGCTCGGATTGATGGGGCTTTGGGGTGTTTATTAGATGCGATCGCTTTGGGAGAGTTAAACCACCAATTGAGTCGGTTAATTAGGGGACTGAGCAACCCGGAAACTACTCTGATTCGATTCGGCGAAATTATGGTGATTTTAGATGGTGACATGAGGAATATCAACATCTATCAAAAAGCCGTCAGTGAGTGGCTAGACAAATTGGAAATTCCCCAAGTTTCTGATTTTTATGCTGTCACGAACACGGCTAATTGTGTTGAGGAAAACTCTCCGGGTTTTGACCTGTTGGGGTTTCATATTCGCCAGTTTAAAAATCATCATCGCCGAGGGTTAAACTATTATACTACCATCAGCCCTAGTCGAGAATCTGCCCATCAACACTATCGAGAATTGGCGACGATAGTTAGTAGCCATAAAGCCAGTCGTCAAGGGGATTTAATTAACCTGCTGAATCGGAAAATAGCGGATTGGTTTAGTCAATATCAAGGTGCTAATAACCGCAAAATTCATCGAAATTTAGATAGGTTAATTGACCGGAAATTGCGGAGTTGGGCGAAACGTCGTCACCCGGATAAACCTAGGAATTATTGGCGGCGAAAATACTGGCAAGTTACGGAAACAGGTGGCTGTAGGTTTGGCTGTTTCCATAAGGGAAAATGGGTGAGCCTTCTTAAACATAGAGTATAACAGCATGGCTTGATTCTGAGGAGCCGTGTGAGGTGAAAGTCTCATGCACGGTTTTGGAGACGAGTAGGCTGGGTGACTGGCTTGCTTAGTTTAACTGAGTAATCAACGTACACCTATCGGAATTGTGGGTGCATCAGGTTATGGTGGGGTGCAACTGGTGCGCTTATTACAGGATCACCCCCTGGTTGAAATTGTTTATTTGGGAGGAGAAAGTAGCGCCGGAAAACCTTTTTGTAGTTTATATCCCCACCTGGGTCATCAGGTGGAGTTGATGATTGAACCAATTGATTTGGATAAAATTGCTAGTCGGTGTGAGGTGGTGTTTCTATCTTTGCCGAATGGTTTGGCCTGCGAAATGGCTCCGCAACTGTTAGAAAAAGGCTGTTATGTTCTGGACCTGTCTGCTGATTATCGGTTTACTAATTTAAATACCTATACCAAGTGGTATAACAAGGAAAGAAGCGCTGATCTGGATGTGGCTAGGACGGCGGTTTATGGTTTGCCTGAACTATACCGAGATGCGATCGCCTCAGCGCGATTAGTGGGCTGTCCTGGCTGCTATGTGACCGCTAGTTTGTTGGCTTTATCCCCCCTATTAAAACAGGGGCTAATTGTCCCGGATAGTGCCATTATTGATGCTAAATCGGGGGCTTCTGGCGGGGGACGACAGGCTAAAACTAATATGCTATTGGCGGAAGCAGATGCCTCGGTTTCAGCCTATGGTATTGGTGGACACCATCGCCACACGCCGGAAATTGAGCAAGTTTGTAGTGATTTGGCTGGACATGATGTGACGGTGCAGTTTACCCCCCATTTGATGCCTATGGTGCGGGGTATTTTGGCGACGGTTTACGCTAACTTGCGCGACCCGGGTTTGGTGCGAGAAGATTTGCTGACTATTTATAAGGCGTTTTACCGCAATTCTCCCTGGGTTAAGGTTTTACCTGGGGGAACTTTCCCCCAAAGTAAATGGGCCTGTGGCACAAATCTTTGTTACATTGGTATTGAGGTGGACCAACGCACCGATAGGGCGATCGTGATTTCTACCATTGATAACCTGATTAAGGGTCAAGCGGGACAGGCGGTTCAATGCCTCAATATTATGAAGGGATGGTCGGAAACTCTGGGACTACCTCAGTTGAGTTTTTATCCGTAAAATTCACGCTTGGGGCGGGTTAATCAGTCTCTCACCCGCCCTAAACTTTTACCCGGCGTGGCGGGTTAATAACACTGGACAGTTGGCGTAAACTCGCACATAGTCGGATAGGGAGTTTCCGAGTAGGCGATCGATATCAATGAAACTCTTGGCCACGGTGGGGCGGCGATCGGGAGAACCCAGCAACAGCAGATCGGCGTTGAGGTCTTCTGCGATCCGGCAAATTTCCGGGCCGGGTTTTCCGGTTCCGGTTACACAACGATAACTAACTCCCATTTGTTTGGCTTGGGCGACAGCCGGGGCTAAAACCGGGTCGTTTTCCGCAGTGGCGGTGTAATCTTCTGCTGATTTGCCACTGAGATCTTTATTAACATGGGCGATAATTAGTTGTGCGCCCTGGATTTCTTTAACAAAGTCGATCGCCGTTTTTAGGCATTCTTGGGCTTCTGGGGATGAATTATAAGCTACCATGACCCGCCGTAGCTTCTTGACATAGGTATCGTCTTTGACCAACAGCATGGGTCGAGATGTGAGTTGGAAAACGTATTGACTGACTGAGTTTTCTAAGACGGCTTGCAGTCGTCCTAACCCCCGTGAACCCATAATAATTAGATCGGCGTTTTCTTCGTCTGCTACCTGACAAACAATATCTTTGGGATCGCCTTGTTTGAGTCTAGGATTAACTCGGTTGGGATCGACTTTCACGGATTGGACGGCCTGGGCGAGGATTTTGCCTCCTTCTTCTAGTTTGACGGACATTCCCTCGGCCGTGACTTGGCTGGGCACTACATGGAGAAGGGTGATAGATGCCTGTTGCAGAGATGGTAAATCCATCAGCATATTTAGCATCTCTTCGCACAGTCCACGACCCGCAACAGCAACTAAAATTTTATTGATCATAGGTTTTGCCCAAAATTCAAAACAACGCTCATTATCAAACGCACTATTATATAACTTAGGACAAAGCGGCTGATTAACTGATAATTTGTAGAAATGTAGCGTTTTGGAACGAATTGTAAAGTGTCTCGATTAAAATATCCTAGTTCACAAGATCAGCCGACTATGGCCTCAAATTGGTTTGAGTATTTGGTGGAAGTGTTCCCACATCAAACTGATTATGCGGGGGTGGTTTGGCATGGGACTTATGTGGGTTGGATGGAGGAAGCCCGCATTGGGGCGTTGCGGTCTGTGGGGGTTGGTTATGATCAGTTGGTCGCTTTGGGGTTTGAGTTGCCTGTGGTTGACTTGGAAATCCGCTATCATCAATTTGTACACATGGGCGATCGCATTAAGGTTAAAAATCGTATTTCTGGCCTAACTAAAGTTCGTATCCCCTGGGAATTTGAGATTGAGTCCCTAGACGGTAGACAACGATATGTTAGCGCCACTACTACTCTGGTGGTTATCGATCGCCAAACTGGCAAAATTAGACGACAATGGCCCCCTCTTTTAAATCAGGCGATCGCTAAACTCATCGATAATGGTTAAGTTACGCTACCCTGGGAAATTGGGGCGATCGGTAATTCTACCCGAAATTCTGCCCCCTCGCCAGGAATAGAAGATAAAATCAACTGTCCGTTATGTTTTTCTACTACAATTTGATAACTGGTAGCTAGTCCTAATCCCATACCTTGACCCACCGTTTTGGTCGTGAAAAATGGGTCAAATAAACGAGATTGTAACTCCGGTGCAATCCCCATACCATTATCACGAATCCGAATCGCTACCCGGTTAGGATTAACTTGTTCTGTAGTTATCCAAATAGTCGGAACCCAGTCGGACTCATGGGCTTGACTGTCAGCCGATTGTAAGCTATCAATAGCATTATTAATTAGATTCATGATTACTTGATTAATTAATCCAGCATAGCAGGTTATAAACGGCAAGTTTTCCGCCTTTTGTTGAATAACTTTAATCTCAATATTATGATTATTGCCCGGCAATCTATGCCTGATTAAATGCAAAACACTGTTAAGGCATTCATGCAAATCAATCGATTTCATTTCAGCTTCATTAGTGCGGGAGAAAATTCGCAAGGCTAACATAATTTGATCAATGCGTTTGATACCTGTTTTCAGAGATCTGATTAATTTCTGAAGATCCTCTAAGATAAAATCTAGTTCCAGTTTTTCCGCTCGGGCTAAAATTTGGGGGGAAGGATGGGGATATTCTTATCGATATAAATTAATTAACTCGATTATATCTTCAACATATTGATAGGCGGGGTCAAGGTTTCCAGAAATAAAATTAATCGGATTATTAAGTTCATCAAAAATCCCCGCTACCAATTGATTTAAAGCTACCATTTTTTCCTTTTAGATTAGTTCGATCTGGGTGGCTGCTAACTGCTTTTAGGTGGCTTTTAGTTGCTGATTTTGAAGCTATAAATCTCTTGGCAGATTTTGGATTTTGAGTTGATTGTGAATCCTCGCCATCACTTCTTCTACTTGAAAAGGTTTGGTGATATAATCCACTCCTCCTACTTGAAAAGCCTTAATTTTATCTTCGATTTGATTAATAGCACTCACAAAAATAATCGGGATTTACGAAGTTTCTGGATTATTTTTTAAGGCTTCACAAACTTGATAACCATTGATGCCTTGCATATTGATATCAAGTAGAATTAAGTCCGGTTTTAAAGCCTTAACTGCCATGAGTGCCATCTTACCGTTAATGGATTTACGCACCCGAAATCCAAACTCCATTAACATAGTTGATAATAACCTAATATTTTCTGGCACATCATCAACTATTAAAATGTCGGCTGATGCCAAATTCTGATTATTCATAATCCATGGCTTTTGATAATGTAAAGAATTGATTATCGTTAGATCAGACTGGGATGATTTACCAGATTTTATCGGCTGCTATTAACTCCATTAATAAACTTTCGGGGACAGGTTGAGAAAATAAATAACCTTGGGCAAACTCACATTCTAAACCTCTCAATAATGACAGTTGTTCGGAGGTTTCTACCCCCTCAGCAATTACCCCCATTTTCATGGTTTTAGCAATATTAACAATCACGGGAACTAAGCCGCAACTTGAACCGTTATTATCCATTCTTTGAACAAAAGATTTGTCGATTTTGAGAGTGTCAACTTGGAAATTATGCAGATAGCTTAAAGAAGAATATCCCGTGCCAAAATCATCAATACTTAGTCTGACGTTTTGCTTTTTAAAACCTTCCAGAATAGCGACGGCTGTTTTCGGGTTATCCATAATTGCGCTTTCTGTGATTTCTAATTTTAAGCAATGGGGGTCTAGTTGAGTGACTTCTAAAAGTTGTTGTATCTGCTGACTTAGATCCATGTTCGCAAACTGTCTGGCTGAGACATTAACACTGATAAACATCGAATCATTAATCAGTTTACTTTTTTGCCAACTTCGGAATTGTTTACAAGCCTTTTCTAAGACTAAATTGCCAATGGCATTAATTAAACCTGTTTCCTCGGCTATGGGAATAAATAAGACGGGGTGAATCAATTGTTTTTGGGGATGTTGCCATCTAACTAAGGCTTCAAAACCTGCGATTTTTCCAGTTGTTAGATGAATTATTGGCTGATAATAAACCAGAAATTCATCATTCTTAATAGCTCGCCTTAAATCGTTTTCAATTTGTAGCTTTTCGGAAACATTGTGGTGCATACTGGGGTCAAATATATGATATTGACCTTTGCCTAAATCTTTGGCTCGATACATTGCTGTATCTGCATCTCGCAGCATATGTTCGGGTTTTTGATAATCTAAATGTGACCAAGATATGCCAATACTTACATTAATAAATACTTCTTGATTGGGGAGGAAAAAAGGATGAGAAAAACTCTCAAGAACTTTTTGAGCCATGGCTTTTGCTTCCGCCATATCCTCGATTTTATTAACCATAATCGCAAATTCATCACCTCCTAAACGAGCGAGGGTGTCTTCCGGTTTTAGCAGGGATTTTAGACGCTTGGAAATAGCAATTAAGAGTTGATCACCTACGGAATGTCCGAGGGATTCATTAATCATTTTAAAGCGATCGCAGTCTAGCAACAACACCACAAAATTATAATTATGATGTTCCTGTTTGACATCAATACCATCAGCTAGACGTTCCAAAAATAAGGCTCGATTTGGTAAATTAGTTAAATCATCACGAAAAGCCATATCCCGAAGTTTACTGTTAGCGATTTCTAATTCTTGAGTGCGCTGTTCAACTCTGGCTTCCAGTTGGGTATTTAACACTTGTAATTGCTGTTGAATGCGGCGGAGAGTCAGTTGATTTTTTACCCTGATTAAAACTTCCTGAAATTTAAAAGGTTTACTAATATAGTCTACTCCCCCCACTTCAAAGGCTTTTACTTTGTCAAAAATATCGTCCAAAGCACTCAGAAAAATGATGGGTACTTCGGCGGTGTATGGCTCCGATTTAAGCTGATTACAAACTGCATAACCATCTATATCTGGCATCATAATATCTAACAGGATTAAATCAGGTAATTTATTATTTACCTCCTGTAGTGCGGTTTTACCATCGATCGCCTCACGAACTTTATACCCTTTTTTGCTAAGAATTCGTGACAATAGATGCAAATTTCCTGGGGTATCATCAACAATCAAAATATCTGATTCTTGGTAGTTATTTGGGTGGTTATCACTCATAATGTATTTTAACCTAGGTTGTGGGATAAGCTAGTGAACCCACATGGTCAAGGGATTGATAAATAGCAAATATTAACATTGTACTCAACCCAGTTGTTTTTTGGGGTCTATGTTGCTTATTTGGGTACGGATACGCCAAACAGACACCAAGATACCATAGTCTACTGCATTAATTAGCTTTCCCGAGTCAGTTTCAACCCTAAGGCTGATTGAACCTAGTTACTGCTAATACCGGGTGTCTAAATACCCAGGACTGATTCAATGATCTAGTCACCTCAAAAACCACCTTGATTACCTAGTTATCCAGGATAACCATTGAGTTGGATTGTCGCCACAACCTGTCCATGATCTGATTTCCAGGGTTCTATTGATTCATCACTTAGGCTTTGGTCTACTAGATGATCGTTGAATAAGGCAACATAACTAACCCTCCCAACTTGGCGGGAGTTTTCTACAACTAATTCTTGACTCACCAAAATATGATCCAGGGTTTCATAATAACCATTATACATATAAGTATAGTAGCAGTCTCGGTAACTTTGCCTAGCCTGAATATCCTTGACACTGTAAAGCCGTAACTCATCCTGGTTGTGGTTTGGTTTAAATCGGGTTTTTTTCCAAGAAATATCCCCCGCCATAATTTTGGTGGTAATGGCTAAATCACTATCGTTAAAGTCTCCTAAAAGAATAATCGGATTTTGACTGTGGCTCCAAGTCTTGAGCATAATATATCGTAAAGCCGTAGCTTCGGCGGCTCTACGCAGTAAAGACCTGACTTTTCCTTTGGCTTTTTCTACGGGGTCTTGGCTATCTACTCCTTCGGTAATTTGGGGACGCTGGGATTTTAGATGCACCACAAAAACTGTACATTGTAGGCGGTCTTGGAGTTGAATATTAACTGCTAAAACTGGTCGGGAAAAATGGTTGATGGGAATAATAGTTCCTTCTATATCTATTTGAGACTCTGGGGGGAATTTATCATAAATTTGCCAGGATATAATTGGTAATTTGGAACAGAGACCTACTACGGGTTTATCCACACGGGGATTAGTGGTAATTAAATGAGCATTATGATAGGATTCGGTGGCGGCGAGAATTTCTTGTAGTGCTTCGGGGTGGAAGATTTCTTGAAATCCGATGATGTCGGCTTGCATGGTTGCTAACTGATGAGAAATCCAGGCTTTTTTTTGTTGGTAAAGTTCTGGGGTATATTGTCGGATTTCGTAATAAGTTTGATTGGGTAAAACTAAGTTATATAGGTTAAATGTGCCTATTTTAAAGATGTTTCGGGGGATAATTGCTGGGGATTTTACGGGTTTTTTAAAGGTTAAATATTCCAGAAATATTGCCCAACTAGCGATCGCATTGTCTTCTCCCCAAGCCTGTCCCCCCGTTTCCTCGGCTAGACGATTTAACTCTTGACTTGGGCAATTATTTGGGCGGTTAATATAAATAGTGACATCATGGAGTTGACATGATGCGATCGCTTGATTAATCGCCGTTGTCAAACTGGTGGAGTTTGGCTGACATTCTGTGGGTCTACCTTCCCAGCAATAAATCACTCTCATGGCTTGTGGTCGCCATTGAAAGTCACTACAAATATCCCCAATAGTATCAATAGCCGCCATGGTATTTGGGGGGATACCGTCTTCAACCTGTAACCATTCAACACGCCAATTTTCCGATGAACTTGAAGCTACTGTAATCATCACTTCAGCAGTTTCTAAAAAATCGGCAAAGGGAGGTTCCAAATCATCAATAGCATTGATTAAAAGCACTATATCAATTGTCATCATTATTCCACCTTAGACATTCGCTGATCAAGATAATTATTAAACAGTCTAATTATCATGGTAGTGCCGACATTTTCCTGGGAGTCACATTCGAGATAACCACCATGTTGCTCAACAATAGTTTTATGAGCAATAGATAAACCCAAACCTGTGCCGCGTCCCACAGATTTAGTCGTAAAAAATGGATCAAAAATTTTCGACTGTATTTCCTGGGGTATTCCCAGACCATTATCAGCAATTTCGATTTTTACCCCCACATTACCAGACTTAGGATGATGAACAGGTAAAGTCGTGACCGTGAGGGTAGGAATAAAGTCTCTATGGACTTTGATCCGGTCTTCCAAAGCATCGATCGCATTATTTAATAAATTCAGAAATACCTGATTGATTTCACTAGCAAAGCATTCAATTTTCGGCAAATCCCCCCAATGGTTAATCAGTTGAATTTGGCATTTTTTGGCAACCATATTAAAGCGACCTTGTAGCATCATGATCGTACTTACCAAGCCTTCATTAATATCGGCTTTTTTGATTTTAGCCTCATCAAGCCTAGCAAAATTTCGCAAAGATAAAACAATTTTAGTGACTCGCTCGGCTCCCCGTTGCATGGACTCTAAAATATTACCAAAATCTTCCTTAATAAACTCCAGATCTATTTCCTCAATCTTATCTTGAATATCGGGATGAGTTTCGGGATAAACCTGCTGATATAATTCACACAAATCTAATAAATCGGCTAAATATTGTCGAGCCGGATTAACATTACCGTAAATAAAACTAATCGGATTGTTAATTTCATGAGCCACCCCAGCCACTAACTGTCCTAAAGATGCCATTTTTTCACTTTGGATAATTTGCGCCTGGGTACTCTTCAGCTCTTGCAAAGTAGTAGCAAGCTGTTTAGCCTTGCGTCGTTCTCTCGCCTCGGATCTTTGGAGAGCCTCTTCCGCCTGTTTCCGTTCAGCCAGTTCCATTTGTACCTGTTCAAAGAGGCTGCATTGTTGGAGAGCGATCGCCAATTGCACGCCGATTTGTTTAAGGCTAGAAATCTCAAAGGCTTGCCACTTCCGAGTATCCCGACATTGATGAGCAATTAACAATCCCCAAAGTTTACTATTGTCTTTAGCCACATTTTTAGGTTGTAAAATCGGAATTACCAGATTAGCTTTCACCTGTAAACCTTCTAACAGTCCCACATGACAAGCAGTTAAATTAGCATTATAAATATCAGCGATCGCTCTAGTTCTGCCATCTTCATACAACCGCGCATGGGAGGACTCAAAACAATCATCACGGATATCTAAACCCTGCAAAGCCATCCATTCCGCCCCCACGGACTCCACCGCAATAGAGCCAGTAAAATCGGAATTAAACTTATAAATAACAGTGCGATCGACCTGCAAGAAATAGCGGACTTCTTCCACAGCAGTTTGCAAAACTTCTTGTAAATTCAAAGATGAGCGTATCCGCTCCAACATAATACCGACAAATCGTTCCTGTAGTAACTTTTGTTGGAGAGTTTCTTCGGCACGTCGTCGCTCGGTAATATCCGTATGTACAATAATTAATCCAATGGGATTTTGTGTCGGGTCAAAAATACAATCAGCACGGACTAAATTAGGAATAATCACCCCAGAGCGAGTTTTAATACCCACTTCTCCACTCCACGATCGCAAATTTTGGAGAGAAGCCAAAATACTATTACCAACCCGGGTAGAAATATAAAGTTTAATCGGTCCGCCGATCGCATTTAATTCTTGCACAGTATAGCCGTAACTTTCAATCAAAGCGCGATTTAAATATAGTGCCTTTCCTTCCAGGTCAGTCATCACAATAGCATCACTGCTGCTATCTACCGCCGCCTTAACCCGCAATAGTTCAATTTCAGCTTGTTTGCGATCGCTAACATCTTTATAAGTCCCAGTCATCCGCAGAGGTCGTCCCTGTTCATCCCATGTAAATACCTTACCCCGATACAGCATCCATTGCCATTGTTGGGAACTATTTAGCATTCGCACTTCCACCTTATAAACATGGCGGCGACCCTTAACAGAATCATTCAAAGCCTCCACAACCCGTTTTTGATCATGGGGGTGAATTAATTGTTTCCAAGACTGAAAACTATTATCAATTTGGTGTTCATCATATCCTAACATCCGTTGCCATTGAGGGTCAAAATATACTTCTCCCGTGGAGATATTCCAATCCCATAAACCCAAAGCACTACCTTCGAGAGCCAATTCTAATTGTTCCTCACGGCTTTGTAAGGCTACCACGGCTTTTTTAAATTCAATACCCACCGCCATTTGATTAGCAATTACCGCCAAAGTTTCCAAAAATTGCCTACTCAACAACTCCCGACTAAATAAACCAATTACCCCCACACAAGCACCCTCAACAATCAACGGATACCCCACAAAATTAGTGAAACCTCGCTCGGTAATAATTGCAAAATCTTGACTCCACCCATGATGGGATAAATCTAGGCTCAAAATCGACTGTTGCTCACTGACAATTACCCCAATTGGCTGAGAACCCACTTTAATATACGCCAAATTTTCCGGGGGATTTTCTAAGCCAGAAATACCTTGTAATTCTAGTAAAGTTTTGGCGGAATTTAAAGTCCAAATACAAGCAATAGTATCATCCAAATAAGCCGACAAAGTGTTAGCACAATTAGTCAGAACTTCCGATAAACTACCGCCACGGGTCATAGCAAACCCCACCTCAGATTTGAGGGCCGTTAATTGTACGCGACGTACTAACTCAGTCGTGGCTCGTTTTGGTTCGGTAATATCCCTAATTATGGAAATGACGGTTTGGGAGTTACCAGAGACAATGCGGGTTTCATATTGCCTCCAATCCTCCCCATTATTCGCCGGTAGTTTATATTCAATGGCTTGAATTTCTGAGGAAAATAAAGCGCGATTATGAGCATTTTGGAGATGATTACCCACTTCATTAGGCAAAATCTCTAGGATATTTCTACCTAACAATAACTCTGGTAACATCCAGTCAGAACTATCACGGGGCGGTTTCACATCAACTATTGTACCATCCCTCTGACATTGGATAATTAAATCAGGAATGGCATTTAATAAGGCTCGGTTAGTGGCTTCGCTTTCCCGCAGAGCCGCTTCTGAACGTTTGTGGTTGGTGATATCTGTAGCCAGACAGCAAATAGCTGCCGGTTTTCCGGTATCATCTTCTAACAGAAAACGATGGGATAGGTAGGTGTTACAACTGTTATGAAACCGGATTTCTTCTTCCCATTGGATAGGTTTTTCACTCTCCAACAAAGCTGTATCAGCCGATTGAAAAGCTAGGGCTATATCGGGGGTAAACAAATCATAGTCAGTTTTACCAAGTACCTGGTCACGGTGCAAATTAAACCGCTTTTCATATTCTCGGTTAACTAGGAGATAGCGCCCGCTATTGTCTTTCATGTAAATTATGGCAGGAGCGTGATCGAGGATGTCTTGTAGTTGCTTTTGGCTTTGGTGTAGAGCTTTTTGGGCGATCGCTCTTTCATGAGCCTCTAAAGTTAGAGTTACCCAGTCCGCTAGGTAGGTGGCAAAGTTCTGTTGTTGCAGATCCCAATCAATCACCTCTCCCTGATTTTCTAAACACAGAACCCCGATAGTTTCCCCTGATAAACGAATCGGAATATCTAACATAGACCTAATATCCAGAGGCTGGAGATAGGCGGCGGTAAATTCCCTAGTCCTGGGGTCATTTTGGGCATCGAATGCCACAATTATCTCTTCCCTTTCCAGGGCGGCAAAATAACTAGGATAGTCGGCAGCTTCCAGTTTTATACCCTGAGAATAGCAGTTTTTTTCCTGTTCATATAACTTGACACACTCAATGCCATTATGGTATTCTGTATAAAACCAAATACTTGCTCTACTTACTTGCAAAGTTTGGGCAGCAATAGCAGTCAGGGTCTCAAATGCTTGGTCAATATCTCCGTGATAAAATTCCCAAGACCGAGCCAATTGCATTTGTGCCTGTTGTTGTTTCCTAAGAAACTGCTGTCGCTGTTTTTGGGTGTCGATCGCTGCTTGTGGTAGTGGTCGCACCATTGCCAAAAATCCCATCAATTGCCCATTTTCGTCTCTCACACCGCTGATCAACACAGATACGGGGAGGGTAGTACCATCACGGCGAATATAGGTATGTTGCTGTTCGTCAGTGTCCCCTAAAATTACTCGCTCTATCAGGGTTTGATGTAGCTGTTGTTGTTGGTCAGAGTGGCTAGTATTTCTGTGGTCTTGGTGATGAAATTCGGTCCAGTGAATATGGTCGATCGCCTCCGAGGCTGTATATCCTAGGAGGTTTTCGGCCGCGCGATTAAATGTGCAAACCATACCATTGCGATCGGTCACAATGATAGCCATATCAGCGCAATTAATAATAGCTTGCTGAAATTCAGGACTCGATGGATAAATTATCTGAGTAACCATCACAGTTTAATAGAAGTTTAACCAACTCGGCAGGTTCAAATCAAGATGCTGAACCCATAGGGTAGATGCAGGCTTTAAGGAAGTTTGCTATTAAAACTTTGTATTATCATCTAGTGTAGCCTGATTAGCCCTAAATATGGTAAAAACTAGCTGCTGTGGGACAAAACTACTCAGAAATCAACCGGAAAATCACCTCTGGTGTTAGTTGTTGTACACCATGGACTACTTGAGTCGCTCCGGCTTTTTTCAGGGTCTGGGTGTAGGATGCTATACTCTCCGTAGTCTGTTGAATATGGGGAGGTAATACACCCACACCCACCCAAGTCCGGGTGCTGTCCTGTTGTTGAGCTTTAGCCACTGTATACATATCCGCCACCGTGTCACCCACATAAATCACGGGTTTGGGGGACTCTGGGGGTTCCAATTGACCCACCACAGCCAGCAACCCCGTGGGGTCTGGTTTTCCCGGTGCGTCTTCCATAGCAATTAGGGGAATATTGGGCAGATTTAGTTTCCCCTGCAATACATATAATGCCTCATCTCGCATGGCTCCGCTAAAAAAACCCCAGGCGATCGCATGATCGGTTAACTCCTGGAAATATTCGGGGGTACACAACAGGGGTTCAGAACAAATATAACCCGTCCAATTATCTGGGTCTGGCCCTTGATAGCAGGATTGGAAAAACGCTACAATTTGCCCATAGTCCAGGTTAATGGCATCGCGATGTTGACCCTGACTCTCAAAATAGCGATAAATCAACTCCCTGGACGCTTCCCAGTCATTATTCCAAACCCCTTCAGATTTGAGGCGATCGATATCTGAGACCGTGGGACGATAGAATTTAGTAAACAGTTCTACCGTATCTGCGATCGCCCGACGATAGGACCCTCCCACGTCTCTAATTACCCCGTCAATATCAAAAATTACAATAGCCTTCATGTCAACCCATCAAAAATGTTACAAACAACAGATACTGCGATATAATAGAGTGTTGTGTATTTTTTGCAATTAACTCAAATTAGCCCGGAGGTGTAATTGTCAAGATTCATTCTAAAAGTTCTCTGGCTCGATGATAACGTCGCGCTGGCCGTTGACCAAGTAGTGGGAAAAGGCAGTAGTCCACTGACCTCCTACTTTTTCTGGCCACGCAAAGATGCCTGGGAAGAACTCAAAAATGAACTAGAGTCCAAGCGCTGGATCAATGATGTCGAGCGCATTGAGTTACTCAATAAAGCTACCGAAGTCATCAACTACTGGCAAGAGGAAGGCAGACGGCGGCCCCTTGGCGAAGCCCAATCCAAATTCCCGGAAGTGATTTTCACCGGAAGCAGTTGATAGCGCGCGACAGTTATTAACATTATAGCGAGTTTGAGCCTACAGCATTCGGTTGTAGGCTTTTGCTCTCTTGGTAACATTGTATATACTTTTTTTTGAGCGATCGCCTAAGCTAAACTGGAAATATCGAGCGCTAGGATAACTAATGAATAGCATCGCTGAATCCACCCAATACACAAGTGAACAGACTCTCGCCTGGATGAGAGGCTTACTGGCCTTAGCTTGGGCCGACGGTCAGTTCCAAGAAGAAGAGCAGGAATTAATTGCCAGCATCACCCATGACATCCTCGCAACAGATATCGATGTTAACACCCTCGAACCCATTTCCCCCCAGGAATTAGCAGAAGTCCTAGGAAAAAACACAATTCTCGCCGAGAACTTCCTACGAACCGCCGTCATGGTCGCCCTGGCTGACGGCATTTATTCAGTCTGTGAAGATGATCTTCTCCACCAGTTTTGTCAAGCCTTGGGTTTAGAGGTTAAAGCCTTAGACTCCCTCAGACACACCTTAGAAGATTTATCAGAAGGTTACTGCAAAGAGCCCAAACAGCCATCACATCACCACCATCATATAGATGTTTTAGCTCCCGTCAAGCATTGGCTAGATGACTGGCAATTACATGATCCCAAAGTAGCCAAATTTATTTGTAAAATGGTTCCTCCTCAGTGTCCCTTTGAACGGGATATTAAGCTCTTTGGTCACAAAATTGTTCATATCCCCCCCATGTGCAAGATTAACCCCCTCTATGAGCAATTAGTCGGCTTACGCTTTCGGGCTTTATCTTATCTGGCTGATGAGTGTCACGAGGATATCTCCAAGTATTGTTAGCTAATCACCAGAGGCAATTATTTTCCGCTGTCAGTTGTTGATGATTGCCTCATCCTGACTCCCCAACCAAAACCACATTTAAACCCCACCCTTTATGTATCATTTATGTATAATGTAGGGGCGGGTTATCCTGTGAATTTATATTCCACACCGGAAGATGAATAAACCCGCCCTCTTTCTCCTGTGAATTTATAGCGTTTCTCATATCCATAAGGTACAGCCCACTCAAAGAGAAGCCGCTGCGCGTCTACACCCCAAACCCCTCTCCCAATAGGGGAGAGGGGCTTTGAAAAGTACCTCACCAATCCACCGAACCCCTATATCTCGCACACCGGAAGATGAATAAACCCGCCCTCTTTCTCCTGTGAATTTATAGCGTTTCTCATATCCATAAGGTACAGCCCACTCAAAGAGAAGCCGCTGCGCGTCTACACCCCAAACCCCTCTCCCACTAGGGGAGAGGGGCTTTGAAAAGTACCTCACTAATCCACCGAACCGCTATATCTCCCACACCGGAAGATGAATAAACCCGCCTTCTGGAGAGACGGCGAGAGGGGGTTATTTAGTGGTTTTAAGAGTGGCTTTTTGCCATTGGCGGACAGAATTAATGATATAAATATCCTCCGATTTTTGGAGGGTTTCTATATCAATAATAGCCTCTTTTATCTTACCCTGTTTGAGTAAGCTACCCCGAAAAGTTCCGGGAAGTAAACCACTGGTTACTGGGGGGGTAAGCCAATCATCATTGATTTTAATGATTAGATTAGCAATGGTAGTTTCTGTAACCTCTCCCCGTTCATTCCATAAAATCACATCATCACAGTCGGGACGGGAATTACGGGCGGTTTCATAGATGCTGCGGTTGGTGGTTTTGTGATATAAAAAAGGGTTTTGGGAATTAATGGGGGTGGGAGATAAACCTAAATAAATCTGTCGGTTAGGTGGGTATTTCTCAATGGCAGAAATTTCGCAATTTAGAACACCCTGGCGGTCTACTAATAACCTAACTCGATAGGGAATTGACCAGGATTTACTTATATCTATTAATTGTTGATTGATGTGTTCTACGGATAACGGAATCCCAAAATAAATGGCTGAATCGGATAACCTTTTTAGGTGGTCTTCCCGGAGAAAAAATCCTGCTTCTGGTGTCCAAAGCATGGTTTCTAATAGGGAAAAATCAGAGCTATTATTGAGGCTCAGAAACTTGGCTTTGGTTTGACATTCTTGGTATTCATCCTGGCTGTCAGAATCCCAAAGAATACCGCCACCCACGCCATACTCGGCTTGATGATTTTGGCGGTCAATGATAACTGTACGAATGGCTACGTTAAACTGGGTTCTATAATTATTGGGGCTATTTTCGGGTTCGATAAAGCCAATGGTGCCAGTATAAAGGTGGCGGGGAGTTGTTTCTAACTGGCGAATTAACTGCATGGTTCTGGGTTTGGGTGCGCCTGTAATTGAGGCACAGGGGAATAAAGCGGCGATAATTTCTGATGGTAAAGCCTGGGTTTTTGCGGTTACTGTGGAGGTCATTTGCCACAGGGTTGGGTATTTTTCGACTGTAAATAATTGGGGAACTTGGACGGTTTTAATATCGCCAATGCGGCTAATATCATTGCGGATCATATCCACAATCATGACGTTCTCGGCGCGGTTTTTGGGGGAATTTTGCAGCCCTTGGGCTATGGCATTATCTTCGGTTAAAGTGCAACCACGGGGGGCGGTTCCTTTCATGGGACGGGCGACCAGTTGACGGTCAGAGAGTTGGAAAAATAGTTCCGGGGAAGCAGAACAAATGGTAAAGCGATCGCCACATTCGATATATGCTGCATAGTCGGCTTGTTGCGATCGCACTAATTGCCAAAACCAAGCCAAAGCATCCCCAGAAAACTCCGTCCGTAGGCGAAAAGTATAATTGACCTGATAGGTTTCCCCCCTAGCAATATAACCTCGAATTTGCTTAATAGCCTCCTGATATTCAGTGGGGGTGACAGAAGATAACCACTCACCCACAGTATAATCTGATGGGGAACAGAGGCGGGGTGGGGTGATAATTTGTGGTTGTTCATATAGCCCAAACCAGAGCAAAGGAAACTCATCTGGGGGATAGGTAGTCAAAGCCGAATCCCAAGCGCTAGAGGCTTCATAACTGATAAAACCCGCCGCCCATAAATGCTGTTGTTGGAGGCTTTGGTTAACCTGTTCTAAGCCAGGAATCACCTGTTCGAGGCGATCGCAATTAACAATATAGCAGGGATTTTCAAATAGTAACCACTGCTGATTTTTCGCATCATGGATGATTACTCTGTTCATAGTCCACTCAACTAACTTCATCCTCCAAAAGCGATCGCAAAGCCTCCTTCATTTCCGCTATAGAAGTCGTAGCCGTCCCAAACTGACGCACCACCAAACTAGCCGCCAAATTACCCAAAACCGCCGCCTCCCAAAAACTCGCCCCCACAGATAAAGCCAAAGTTAAAGCCGCCACCACAGTATCTCCCGCCCCCGTCACATCAAAAACATCCAAAACATTAAACGGAGGAACATGGCTAACTTGTAGGGTGTGATTTTCCCCCCATTCAAAAAGACTCATCCCCTCCTCACCCCTAGTAATTAGTACCCGTTTCGCCTTAGTCAAATTCAGTAAATCACTCCCCGCACGTCTGAGACTCTCTTCATTAGCGATCGCATATCCTACCGCCTTTTCCGCTTCCGGAACATTAGGAGTAAACAACATCGCCCCCTGATAGCGTTGTAAATCAACTTGAGCATCCACCACCGAAAACCCATGACCCAAAGCCGCACCAATAACCGGGGAAGTTAACACCCCATCCCCATAGTCCGAACAAACCACCCCATCAACATTATCTCTGTGTTGTTCGATATATTCAGCCAACCGCAATTGAAGTTCTAAGCTGGGTAAATCATCCGATTTGCGATCGACCCGGACAATTTGCTGAGTCACCGACTGGCGTGCGTGTCCAGAAATCCTAGTTTTAGTCACCGTAGGGCGGTCTGGGTCTGTCAGAATACCCGTCGTATCAATTCCCGCCTCCCGAAAAATCCCTTTGAGAGTCTCCCCCTGGTCATCCTTTCCCACCAACCCAGCCACCGACACCGCAGCCCCCAACTTAGCCAAATTGTAAACCGCATTAGCTCCCCCTCCTGGGATTTGTTGAGTAACTTCATGGCGCAGAATTAGCACTGGTGCTTCCCGCGACAGCCTCTCCACCTGACCAGTCAGAAACTCATCCAGAGTCAGATCCCCCACCACCAAAACTCGCACCCTGGAAAAATTATCCAAGTGTTTCATGAGGGTATCCGCCGCCGCCTCAAGCTGATTAAAAAACGAAGATTCTAGGGTCATCATCAAAAGTTACTCACCCCTACTTGACCTTTTTGAGTACAAAAGCCTTGATTTGAGCCACCTGTTTTTTCAGGGCGATCATTTCCTTCTGCATAGCGACAATTTTCTGTTCTAAAGCCTTAATCTTAGCCGCATCCGCCCCCGTTGTCACCGCAGCCGGAGGAGGGGCTGTCTCTTTAGCCGGTGCAGGTGGGGGAACCACTTTCAGAGGTTGGCGAGGTTTCTTAGCCTTTTCAAAAGCCGACTTGATCGCATCTACCAATTGTCCTTTCTCAAAAGGCTTTTCGATAAACTCAAAATACTCGAAGGGTTCAGCAATTTTCTCCGTCACTTCCTCTTTTCGACCCGACATCAACACCAGAGGGATTTTCCTAAGTTCTTCACTACCTTGGATTTGCTGAAAAACCTCCCATCCGCTGAGTTTGGGTAACAGGAAATCCAGCATAATCAGGTTGGGGTGTTCTTGGCGCACTAGGTCTATGCCTTCCTTCCCGTCTTTGGCTTCTAGCACATCAAAGTTACCCTGGGGTAACATCTCCCGAACTTTGACCCGAATTACCTTACTATCATCAATAACTATAATTTTCCGACCTGCCACGGCTTACTCCCCCGGTGATGAATACATAATCTGAATATTGGTGCAGTATTTAACCTTCTCAAATCTGTTCATAGATTAACAAAACCGAGAATAGTATGGTATCACCAACAATGGTCAAGGATGCTGTCATAAAAGCTAATCCTTATCAAGAATTAGCGCTAATTTACCTTTCTTCTCCTTTGAAATATGAAGAATTGTTCTCAGAAGGGTAGCGCTGGGCTCCCGGCTTACTTGATCCGGGCAGCTAATCTACCTAACTGTTTCCGAAAGGAATGTAAACTTGTACATTTTACCAGATGCAGCCACATATATAGCGTTTTGCACAAGTCTAGGTTGCAGCCCTCACGCCCAACCCTTCTCCCAAGGAGGGCGAGGGGCTTCCGAATGTACTCGATGGCTTGAGAAACTGTTATAGTAAGTTCCCATATAATCAGCATCGCAGAAAACTGCTTTGTGTTCTAAAAAATAGCTATCCTAGATATCAATACATTATGTCAAGCACTTCTGATTCTATTTCATCACGTCACCGAGACGCAATTAAATCTATGCCTGAGTGGTTGCGTCGTCCTATTGGTGCCGCGAGTCAACTATCACAGGTGCAACGGATTATCAAACAGCGACAAATTCATACTATTTGTGAGGAGGGGCGCTGTCCTAACCGGGGTGAATGTTATGCTCAGGGGACCGCTACTTTTTTACTTATGGGGCCTACTTGTACCCGATCCTGTGCTTTTTGTCAAGTTGATAAGGGCCATGCTCCCATGCCACTTGATCACGATGAACCCCGCAAGGTAGCCGAAGCAGTCCAAATTTTGGGGTTGCGTTATGTGGTGTTAACTTCTGTGGCGCGGGATGATTTGGCTGATGGCGGCGCGGGGTGGTTTGTGGCTACTATCGAGCAAATTCGCTCTTGTTGTCCCCAAACTCAAATTGAGGTGCTCACTCCCGATTTTTGGGGGGGAAAGGCTGAAGATACTCAACAGCAACAATATCAGCGTATTGATTTGGTGGTGAGAGCAAAACCTGCTTGTTATAACCATAATATTGAAACCGTCCGGCGGCTTACTGGTCCGGTGCGACGGGGGGCGAAGTACGATCGCTCTGTTGACCTGTTGCGCCACGTCCGAGAAGTTGACCCGACTATTCCTACTAAGTCCGGTCTGATGTTGGGACATGGGGAAACCGAAGACGAGATTTTACAGGCTTTCGCTGATTTACGAGAGGTTAAATGCGATCGCCTCACTATCGGTCAATATATGCGCCCTTCCCTCGATCATCTCCCCGTCCATAAATATTGGACTCCCCAAGAGTTTGACCGTCTAGGGGCGATCGCCAAAGATATGGGTTTTTCTCACGTTCGCTCCGGTCCCCTGGTTCGGAGTTCCTATCATGCTGGCGAATTTTAGCCTCCTACCCTCCCACCCATCACCCCAATTTCCCTAATCATTTAATCATTAAATAGGGAACCGAGTTGCTCCAATCAGAAATTATCCCTCAACTCTTGTTCGGTTATCTTCGCCGATTGTAAAATGTTTTTGAGGATACCGTAAGGCACATCTTTGGCATGATGGGGAACCCTACAAACAAGGGTTTTTTTGAGGTGAACATGGCTCCCTGTTTGGTGGTCAGTCACAAATTCCAAGCGATGTAGACCTCTGATTACCTCAGAACTGGACAAAGAGGGTATGGTGGATCTACTGAGGTTGGCTGGGGTAAAGCAATCTTCAGGTTCGATCGAGTCACTGACATGGTGATCACCTACCTCCCTATCCTCTAGGCGACTTTTCAGGTACAAAATTCTCGATCTATGTTCCCCCAGTTCATTTTCTAACTGTCTGATTTTGGCTGCCAAACTCTCATTTTCTTCGGTGATATAGACTTCAAAATCTCGGGACTGTTCTTTGATACACTCTGATTCTTCCCTAGCCGATTCCAAGGCTCTTCTCAACTGCTCAACATCAGCTTGTTCCCTCAGTTGGCTTTGCAGGTCTGCCGATTGCTGTATCGCCTGATCATACTCGCGCGTCAGTTCCGCAATCTTTTGATTCAGGCTCACTATCTGCTCATTGGTCCTCTTTTCCCGATCTTCGGTTTCCTGCAACTGGCGCTGCCACTTTTCCAGGGTGCGCGTCATTTCCTGCTGTTCCCTGTTCTGGCTATTCAGGCAATTTTCCAGGTTGGCGATCGCCTCAGAGCGTCTGTCAATTTCCTCTTGCGCCTCTACCTGATATTCCACCGCCCAGGCTAATTGATTCCGCAGTTCTTGCAGAGAGGTCTGGCTATCATCCTGTTGATGTTGGAAATCCACGATTTTCTGTTCGTAGTCCGCGATCGCTATTTTCAGTTCCGTTGCGATCGATTGCTGTTCCCTTCGGTAGTCCTCCAACTCCTCCCGCCCCTTTTCCCTAACAGCGATCAGAGCTTCATTTTGTTTAACTTTCTGCTGCAACTCTTCCCGAATATTCCGCGCCTCTTCCAGTAACTGTTTCCTCTCTCGGCGCTTTCGGTACAACACAAATTCGATCAGCAACCAAACCACTGCACCCCCCGCCAAAAATATACCCGCAGTCAGCGAGAAAATACTAGGACTGTGCTGGAACCTCAGCAACCCCCTCGCCCATTTCGCGTAACTCTCCGCGAAGGTTGGCGGCACCCGCCGGACGTAATATACCCGCCCGATGATTTCCCCTCTGTTGACCATCCCCGTCGGGTCAGCTTCCGGTTGATAACGCCGTTTATATTTGCGTTCCGCAAACAATGGCGGCGGGTCCCGTAGGAGATCGTAAGGCTCATTAGTTAGGTTTTCTACCTTAAAACCCTCTTTCCCAAGGCGACGGGAATTGGAATAGTAGAGGATTTCCTGCTCTGGACAATCGGCGATCGCACTTTCGCAGTTCGTGACTACTAACCCGAACAACCCGTAGTTACTGTCCAGAGTCCGCTGCAACTCCTCCGTTTCTCCCTCTAGCAGCGCCAGGGAAAGTTTCGTCGGCAAAGTGTGAGATAAAATGTTAAAATCTACTGTCTGCGTCGCAAAAATTGTCCGCTCCCAGTAGTTTTTATGATTTCCATAGTTGTTAATCGTTGCCATAACCAAAGATATGACGCTGATTATGCTTAATCGACCCAACATTAGCAGCGCGATTTTGACATTCACCTTGCCCAGCAGTTCTTTCGGTCTTCTGAATCTCATAAATTAACCTACCCCTATAATTATTTATCAATTGTCCTCAAACAATTTACGCAAATTCTCAGGAAAAATATTCCCCCTACTGCGATCGCATCATCGCCATCACTAGCTAATTATGTTAACTTTTGTAACAAAAAATTAAGTTTTGTTGCGAAAAAATTTTTTTGGGGGGGGTGGGGTTGCCTTTTGGGGGGTTCTGGGCTATACTTTAGATAATGGGAATAGTTGATTTTTTTTATTTTTGCATACATTCTTATTATAAAACAATATGTCAATATTCTATCATGAGTTCCCGGCTGTTGTCAACCCTCACCCGTTGTCTATAATGAATAAAACGATATTTTTGRGGGTTCCCAATCATGGCAGATTACCATATAGAAAATAATCAGGAATGGTGGACCCAGCAATGGTTAGACATTCTGAATCGCTATCGGTTTAAGAAACGATTGGAAAGGGCGAGAAATTATGCCAGACAGGGTAATGTTCTCAATATTGAATTTACTGGTCAGCGGGTTCTGGCGCAAGTTCAGGGGACGCAAGCCGAACCTTATCAAGTGGAATTGTGGTTAGATACTTTTACCRAGGAAGAATGGGGATATGTGATTGAAACATTATCCCAGCAGGCGATTTTTTCCGCCAAGTTGTTAGCAGGGGAAATGCCTTATAATATTGAGGATGTATTTGCTAAAAATGGCTGGCGGCTGTTTCCTTTTAATTTGGATGAAGTACATTCTCGCGCTCTGTTGTCCAGATCCGGCTAACCCCTGTAAACATATTGGTGCAGTTTATTATATGTTAGGCGATCGCTTTAGTGAAGATCCATGTGTCTTATTTCAACTGCGGGGACGCTTGAAAGAAGAGATTATCGCTAAATTGCGAAATATACGGAAACCTATAGGGTTTCCGAGCATACAAGGAGGTTTGTTTGATCTAAAAAAATTGGGTAGTGCCTAATATGTAATGATAGAGGTGTAGTGCGAGACGTTCAGGCATGAAATAAGGCTGCAATGCCAGAAATAACCGCCTGGTGGGGACTTCAACCCCTTGGTTGAATATAAGGAGCGCACTCGTGGCCATCCTCATAACTGTTTATATGTCCCGACGTTGGGAGGAATCCAAACAAGGCAGGGAACTCAAGGTCAAGACTGAACGCTGGTGTTATGTACAGCAGGAAGTTGAGAGTAAAGGCGATAGCCACCCCCAGTTTCAGGACTCACAACCCGTCAGATTGAAGCGGGGAACGGAAGGCGTGAGGGAAACCTGTTCCCAATAACCCGACCACTGCCAATCATCTATGATTAGGGAAACCGAATGTCCGGCTTGAACCATCGTCAATTTATAGTAGCGAAACAGGTTGAAACGCTGCGCTCAAAAGAGCAAGGGGAAAAGTAGGAGTTTACTTACACTACCTACACAGACCTTGAAAATACCCCGGTGGATAGGACAAATCTAAAGATGGAATGCCCATATAAACGGAACGTTTAAACCCCTCTTAGGCTCTGCTAATAAACAAGTGAGCAATATTACTCGCAAGCAGAGCGTGAAAAGTGTAAGCGTATGCCTCCTAGGGGAAAGGATGTGACTGAAAGCTAATGCCTAACTGTAATGGTTAGGATATGCCCACTAGTCACGGTGTGGATATAGAGACCGCGACAACTAAGAGTGTTTATGACCAGAGCGAGTTAATGACTACGTGGTTGTATATAGCTCCGAAAGTTGAGGTCATAAAGCAGGGGGTTGTAGCCCTGTTCCCAATGACAAAAGGGGTATCCACATCAGGAGCCGTATGAGGTGAAAGTCTCAAGTACGGTTTGGAATTGGAGTTGGGGAAGGCGACTTCCCTTTCGACCATAACAAAACCGACTCGGGTTCAATTTCCATACCTGCCYGCCCAACTTGTACATCTACCCACACCGTCAAAAATGGACGGATTCACAACGGCAAACAACGGTTCAAGTGTCGTGATTATGGACGACAGTTTGTTGAACACCCCCACCAAAAAGGTGATTGACCAAGAAACACGGTCTCTGATTGACCGTTTGCCGATGGAGAGAATTCCCCTTGCCGGAATAGCACGGGCCGTCCAAGTGTCTGAGCCCTGGCTGCCAAACTACGTCAATCAGAAATATGCCTCTGTGCCCCGCCAAGTCCAGGTGAGGCGCAAAAAACGGGAGGTTAACGATTCCATGTGATGAATTGTGGTCATTTGTCAACCATAAAGGAAACAAACAGTGGATTTGGTTAGCTCTCGACGTAAAAACCCGTGAGATTGTCGGTGTTGACATTGGTGCACGGGATGAAGCCGCAGCCCGCCAATTGTGGGAGTCATTGCCCCCAGTGTATCGCCAATGTGCGGTGGCTTATACAGATTTCTGGGGAGCCTATGAGGCTGTTCTACCGAGTAAACGTCATCAAGGGGTTGGGAAGGATACAGGTTTGACCAGCTACATCGAAACGTTTAACAATACCTTGAGACAACCAGTGTCTCGCTTAGTACCCAAGACCTTGTCCTTTTCCAAGTGTTTGCAGAATCACATTGGTGGCATTTGGTATTTTATCCATCACTACAACGCATCATTACCTCTTTAGCACTACCCACCCCGGAGCGGCTCCCCCACCAGTTGCTTTCACTGAACACTAGTAAGCCACTGCCGACTAGGACCGAGCGGTATTTGGAGCCCGCGCCCGCGATCACCTTTCCTGAACACTAGTAACTTTCGTTTTGGCGCGCGGCGATTACGAGAGGAGCGCCACCACTAAACTTCACTGAACACTAGTAAGCCACTGCGCCCAATAACCTGGCATCCCCATAAGTCAACCCCTCTTGTGCAAAGCACCCAGTAACTAGGCATCCCAACCAAGGCACGCCAAGGACTATCCGCGCCGGCGATCGCCCGAGAATCTAAAAAAACAGAAAACCTTGCCTCCCCACAAATCAACCGCCTCTAAAAACCAGCCAACCGCACCTCCCCACAAGTTAGCCCAAACCAGCCAACTGTCCGCGCCGGCGATCGCCCTACCTCTCAACTCACCCCGACTAAGGAGCATTCCAAAACCCGCCACCCGAAAAGCGATCGCCTCAAGCTCCCCCCATTGGCGGCGGCGGAACCCACCCACCCACGGTATTAAGGGCTTGGTCTACCGCTGCGCCCTTAATCCCTCCCCCGGCGCCGCCAAACCCCCGCCACCCGAAAAGCGATCGCCCTACCTCCCTACCAGATTAGAAAAACAGTCAACCGTCCGGAAAAGCGATCGCCTAACCTCCCCGGTAATCTCTAAACTGCAAATACTTTCACTTTAGGAAAATCTCCCCGGTGTCTCTA
Source organism: Arthrospira sp. PCC 8006 (assembly GCF_046480465.1). NCBI lineage: Bacteria > Bacillati > Cyanobacteriota > Cyanophyceae > Oscillatoriales > Microcoleaceae > Arthrospira > Arthrospira sp. PCC 8006. The sequence continues at coordinate 12,890 of NZ_PKGG01000023.1, read as the reverse complement.
AACTGGTTATGGTCGAAAGAGAAGTCACCTTCCCCAACTCCAATTCCAAACCGTGCTTGCGAGTTTCCCAGCACACGGCTCCTGATGTAGATACCCCTTTTGACATCGGGAACAGGGTAACAACTTCCTGCTTTGTGACTTCAACTTTTAGAGCTAAATACAACATCGTAGTCTTTAAACTCGCTTTCGTCGTAAACACTCCTAATTGTCGCAGTCTCTATATCCACACCGTGACTAGTGGGCATATCCTAACCATTACAGTTAGGCATTGGCTTTCAGTCACATCCTTTCCCCTTAAAGGTATACGCTTACACTTTCACTACTGTGCAGGTACATCCTGCCACTTGAGAGCCTAAAAGGGGTTTAAACGTTCCGTTTATACGGGCATTCCATCTTTAGATTTGTCCTCAGAACCGGGGTACTTTTAAAAGTCTGTGTAGGTGATGTCATGATTACCCTACTTTTCCCCTTGCTCTTTTGAACGCAGCGTATCAACCTGTTTCGCTGCTAAATCATTACGATGGTTCAAGCCGGACATTCAGTTTCCCTAATCATGGATGGTTGGCAGTGGTCGCATTTGGTAGTAGGTTCTACTTCACGCCTTCCGTTCCCCGCTTCAATCCTGGGGTTATGATTCCCAAAACTGGGGGTGGCTATCGCCGTTACTCTCAACKTMCTKMTKTAGGAATCRTTAAKATTTCCRRTATTTCGTTTTTACCTTGAGTTCCCTGCCTTGTTTTGTATATTTCTATACCCAACTTTGGGACATATAAACAGTTGTAGGATGGTCAGGGTATGAGKTCCTTATATTTCACCAAGGGGTGAAAGTCCCACTAGGAAGTTATTTCAGGCATTTCAGCCTTATTTGATTCCTAAACGTCTCGCACCTTAGCACTCTTTAGATTAGAAAAAGCTATCCTAGATACTTCACCTATTATTGTTGGACCGGAAACTAAAATAATGGATGCGATCGCTCTAATGAAGGAGTTGGACGCACAGGTGGTTTTAGTTGTCAATGACAGTACCCCCATTGGTTCATTCAGCGCCAAGGAGGTAGTCGATGTCGTGTCGAAAAAAATAGATCTAAATGAGACTAAAGTGGCAGAAGTAATGAAGGAATTACCACTGGTCTTCAAAAAGTCACATTTGCCGAATATCTCTAGCCTAATTTCATTCTTTAACAATGCTAAAACTGATTTTTGTGTCGTAGTTAATGACGAAAATCATTTATTGGGATTAATTTCGAGTTACCGACTTTTACAAATTCTGAACAATCCCATATTATATCAATCAGTTTCTCAACTCCAAGAACAGATTGATAGTCTGAGAAGTGAAAATCATGATTTGCGGGATTATAGCCAAAAACAAATCGACCAAATTCAGGCAGAATTTCAAGACCTTAAAACTAGTTTAATTACGACAATTTCCCATGAATTGAGGACTCCCTTAACTACGATTTCTTTTTCGGCTGGATTATTAGAAAGTTATAGTCAGAGAATTTCCGATGACAAAAAACGCACCCATTTTCAGAGAATCAGGGTAGGAATCCAGCAAATGACAGAACTTTTAAATGATATTCTAATCATTGAAAAAGCGGAATCTGGCAAGTTAATCCCCCATCCCGTGCTGGTGAATCTGAAAGAGTTTTGCGCTAACTTAATTGCGGAAATTCAACTAACCACGGATAAACACAATTTAATTTTTACCTGTCCTAGCAGTTTCCCGGATACCAGACTTGATGAGTATTTAATCTCACAAATACTAACTAACCTGATTTCTAACGCGATTAAGTATTCCCAGGCGGGGGGGGATATTAAAATAGACTTGACTTGTGAGGATGATCGGGTTATATTGGCGATTAAGGACTCAGGTATTGGCATTCCTAAGTTGGATATAAAACGCCTATTTGAGCCGTTTCACCGTGGTAGCAATGTGGGGAATATATCAGGAACAGGACTGGGGTTGTCTTTGGTGAAAAAAGCGGTAGATTTACAGCTTGGTGAAATTCGGGTGGAAAGTGAAGAAGGAATAGGAACAACTTGTACAGTTATCTTGCCATCTAAATTAGAGGAATGAAAAAAATTCTGATTATTGAAGATGAAAGATTGGTCAGAGAGAACTTGGTGGAACTGCTAACATTTGAGAATTTCCAAGTGTTGGAAGCTACCGATGGTCTGCGGGGTGTTAAACTGGCTGAACAGGAGCATCCTGATCTGATTTTGTGTGATGTAATGATGCCGATACTTGATGGTTATGGAGTTTTGGCACAGCTTCGACAGAACCCGAAAACGGCAATTATTCCGTTTATTTTTATGACGGCTTTAGCCGATCGCATGAATACCCGCAAGGCTATGGAGTTGGGTGCTGATGATTATATTACGAAACCTTGTTCAGCAGCGGAGCTAATGCGATCGATTACGGTGCGTTTAGAAAAACATTCCAATATGCAACAGTATTATCAAAATAATCAAAGTCCAATTGTATCTACAGAAGAACAGGTTAATCAACTGGTGGACTGGGACGGAATCACTAATTTACCGAATCGTTTGGCTTTGCGCGATCGCTTTGAAAAAATTGTAGAGAATTTACCAAGTTACGATTCGGGATTAATTCCAATTGTCTGTTTGAGTGTAGATAGATTTAATCGGATTAATGACACCCTCGGTTATGAGTCGGCGGAAGCACTACTGAAGCAGGTGGGAGAAAGGTTAGTTAAAGCTATGGATAATCAGGGTACTGTGGCTTCTTTAACCAGTGGAGAGTTTGCGATTATTGGTCAGTTGGCTGGCTCGGAAAATCAAGTAAATGAGCAAGCTAAATTACTCAGGGATGCTGTAGCTGAACCTTTATTAATTAATGGTCAGGAAATGGTGATTATGGCTAGTATGGGAATTGCTCTTTATCCTATTCACGGTCAGGACATTGATTGGCTTTTAAAAAATAGTCAAATTGCTTTAAATTCGAGTCGCAGTTATGGGGGAAACCGCTGTACTCTATATCGAGATAGTTTACAGGTACTGTCATCGGAGAGTCTAGCTTTAGAGGCGGATCTGCAAAAGGCGATCGCCAGGAATGAGTTACAACTGTATTATCAGCCAAAAGTCTGCTTAAAAACTGGTAAGATTGTGGGTGCTGAGGCTTTGCTGAGGTGGAATCGGTGCAATAATGGTTTGGTGTCACCTGGGTTATTTATTCCTTTGGCTGAAGAAACAGGTTTGATTGAAACTATTGGAGAATGGGTAGTTAAAACGGCTTGTCGTCAAATCAAAACTTGGACAAATTTAGGCCTGTTAATTCCGGTGGCGGTGAATGTTTCAGCCTATCAGTTTAATCAGGCTAATTTTTGTGAACATTTAATGGAAATTTTAAATGATCAAGGGGTGGATCCGGCTTATTTAGAACTAGAGTTAACGGAAAGCATCTTGGTTAAAAATGAGGAGTTATCTATCCGCAAGTTAAAGGAATTAAAGTCTCTGGGTGTCAAGGTCTCCATTGATGATTTTGGGACGGGTTACTCGTCTCTTAACTATTTAAATAAGTTTCCGTTTGATACTTTAAAACTAGACAGGTGCTTTGTGAAAGATGTTCATCAAAATCCGAAAACTCAAGCTATTGTTAAGGCGGTGACTATGATGACCAAACAACTTAACTTAAAAGTGGTGGCGGAAGGGGTAGAAACCGCAGAAGAACTGGCGTTTATTTATGACAATTTATGTCATGAAATTCAGGGTTATATTTTCAGTCCCCCCCTGACGGATGCTCAGTTTGAAGGCTTATTAAAAAGCGACCCTGAACTTAACTTACCCAATTAATTGGTGGCTGATTTTGAAAGAAAGCGATCGCCTCTTTTAAATCCACATTACCGCCACTAATAATCACCCCTACACGACGATTAGCAGCGGGGACAATTCCCGATAATAAAGCGGCTGTGGCTAATGCTCCGGTGGGTTCTACCACCAATTTTAACCTTTCCCATAAAAACCACATCGCCTGAATAATTTGAGTTTCGGAAACGGTTACCATATCATCAACTTTAGCTAGGATAATCGGAAAGGTGAGACTTCCTAAATAAGGTGTTCTCGCGCCATCAGCAATAGTTTGGGGGTTGTGAATAGTATGGAGAGTTTTAGTCTTAAATGACCGGGTAGCATCGTCTGCTAAAGCGGGTTCAACCCCAATAATTTGACAAGCGGGAGAAAGTTGGCGCGTGGCGATCGCACAACCAGAAAGCAAGCCACCGCCGCCACAACAAACTAACAATAAATCCAACTCTCCTACATCCTCAATTAATTCTAATGCTGTAGTTCCCTGTCCGGCGATAATATCGGGATGATTATAGGGGGGAATAATGGTAGCATTTCTTTCCCCTGCTAGTTGTTGACAATATTTTTCTCGCACTACTTCTGAGGGATTATACAGGACAATTTCCGCGCCATAATTAGCTGTAGCCGATCGCTTGACAGCGGGGGCATTGTCTGGCATAATGATAGTGGTGTTGATTCCTAAAATTGACCCAGCTTGTGCGATCGCTTGGGCATGATTGCCGGAGGAATAGGTAAACACGCCGCCCTGTTGTGATTTAGGATCTAGCAAAGATAGGGCATTGAAAGCACCACGGAACTTAAATGATCCAGTACGTTGGAAATTCTCGCACTTAAAAAAAACCGTCCCCCCGGTTAGTCGGTTCACAGTGGTAGATGTAACCACTGGGGTAGGCTTTAGGTAGCCCTTGAGACGTGCGGAGGCGGTAGCAACTGCATCAAAGTTAACTGGTAACTGGCTATCCATGGTTAGTGCTGAATTTGACCGTCTTCGAGATGTAGAATGCGATCGGCGACATCAATAATGCGGGGGTCGTGAGTGACCATTAACACTGTCGCGCCGTCTTCTTTGGCCAACTTCCGTAATACATCAATAACGGCGTGACCGCTGGTGGAGTCTAGGGCTGCTGTAGGTTCATCAGCCATAATTAGTTTAGGATTTCCCGCCAAGGCGCGGGCGATCGCTACCCGCTGTTTTTGCCCCCCAGAAAGGTCGCGGGGTCGCAAATGCTTCTGGGCAGCCAAACCCACTTGATCGAGCCGTATTTCGGCTTCATGGCGGGCTCTACGTCCACGAATGCCTTTGATATTTAGGGCAACTTCCACATTTTCCGCCGCCGTGAGTGCTGGAAACAAGTTAAACCCCTGAAAAATAAAGCCAATATTCCTTAGCCGAAACTGTGCTAATTGCTGGCGGGACATTTGGGTGATATTTTGGTCTAATAACATGACTCGCCCGGCTGTGGGGGTGAGAAGTCCGGCCAAAATTGAGAGTAAGGTGGTTTTACCAGAGCCACTTGGTCCCATCAAAAGTTGTATGTCCCCAGAGCGAACTTGCAGATCAATACCTTTGAGGACTTGAAAATTTTGCCGTCCAGATTGATAAATCATTTGAATACCACAGGCCCAAATCGCGATCGCTTTGGGATAATGGTTGCGTTCAGCCATGAGGCTTTTGCTTTTGGCTAAGTTAGTCCAATTTAAGTTAGAAGTGATCATTGATGACCCTCGTTCTGAGATTAGCGACAGCTTACTGGCACGGTCTTTAAAACTTTACTGGTAGTTGTGACATGATCGGAAAAAAATCTGGTTTCAATTTAATTATGACCTATTGGATAGTGGTAGTTTTGTATAAATATGACATTTAGGGAACTGTCACTGTCGGGTTAAATGTTTCCCCAGGGGTCAGGGTGGAGTCCAATTAACTTGATTCGGGCAATTCTATATATAATAGCCTGAAACCCGGTGGGTCTGTCTAGTGGTAGCCTTGACCAAATCTGGATCGCTGGTTCTGATCTGGCTGTTGCTGCTAACATAGCTGGGGTAACTTTACCCTGGCATGACAAGTTTATGGAATGGTTATATACGGCTGAGAATGGACTCAAACTGCTAGTTGATTTGGCGAAGTTTGTATTAGAGACCATTTCGGTTTTTTGTGTGTTGTTTGGTGTAGTGAAAACCGGACAACTGGCGATTAAATTTTCTCAATTTCAATATGATGAGTTTCTGTTTATCGAGTTACGGATTAGGTTTGGGGTGTGGTTGGCATTAGCCTTAGAATTTCAACTGGGGGCTGATATTCTGGCTACCACTGTCGCCCCGACGGAGGAAACTCTAATTAGATTGGGGGTAATTGCTTTGATTCGGACGTTTTTAAACTATTTCCTGAATAAGGAACTTGAGAAGGAGTTTGATTTAAAAAAAAATCATGTAGAATAAAGGGGGTTTGAGTGATTAATAAATTTGTGAAATTGAGGAAGGATTGAACAGATGAATGAGGCGGTGATATTGTCTCTGGTTGATGCGATCGCCACCCAAGCTGTGGGGGTGAAATTGGGGCGATCGCTTGGTGCTAATAGTTTAATTCTACTAGAGGGTAATCTAGGGACGGGTAAGACTACTTTAGTGCAAGGTATCGCTAAGGGTTTGGGTATTTCGGAATCAGTGGATAGTCCGACTTTTACTTTGATTAATGAGTATACAAGCGGACGGATTCCTCTGTATCATTTGGATTTATATCGCCTGAATGAGTCGGAAATTGAGGGGTTGAATATTTCCTTGTATTGGGAGGGGGTGGAGGTGGAACCGGGTATTGTGGCGGTGGAGTGGTCGGAACGTTTAGCCTATCGTCCGGCTGATTATTTGCAGATTATTTTGAGTCATACTCCCCAAGGCGATCGCCAAATTAAATTAATTCCTATGGGGGAGTTTGTGATAGAATTGGGTGGGTTAATTGACCCGGTTTAACCAAGCTGAGTAAAGTTGTTCATAAATTGGCGATCAATATGGTCTTTCCATTGCCAAATTAGGGGATGGGGACCTAGACGAAAACAGCCACGTGAGGCGATCGCCTGTTGGTCCCCTGTACTAATTAGGATTAAAAATTCTTTCTGGGGTCGATAGGGTTTTAGGGTTTGTTGGTTGGCTTTGCGTCCCAGGTTTTCGGCGAGGGGTTTTCCTTGACGGACTGCGAAAACTCCGGCTTTGGGTCGGGGATGGTTTAACATGGTGGCGATATCTCCAGCGGCGAAAATATCAGGGTGAGAGATAGACTGAAGGTAATCGTTAACGAGGATAAATCCTTGATCGTCGGTGGCTAGTCCTGCGTCTTTTAACCAGGTGGCGGCGCGGGCTTGTGTCACCCAAAACAAGCGATCGCACTTTACCGTTAATCCTGATTCACAATGGATGCTATGGGGGGATTTTCCCTCGATTTCGGTGACGGTTTCCCCTAGGTGTAGGTTGATACCTCGACTGCTGATCAGTTTTTGCAAACGCTGACTAACTCCTGGGTGGCGTTGGGGAATTAGGCGATCGCTTTTTTGAAATAGATGTAACTCTAGGTGATTTTCTGGTAGTTGGCTGTGGAGACCATAAATCTGTTGGAGACGGGAAAATATGGCTAGGGTTAATTCCACTCCCCCAGCGCCACCGCCAACCACTGCTAATCGCATTTTCTCCCTCGGGTTTTCCCTCACCGTTTCGACAATTTTATCCCAGTGGTTGAGAAATTTAGCAATGGGTTTCACCGGAATGGCCTGTTGTTGGACACCGGGAACCGTCATAGTGCCGGGGGTACTACCTATGTCTATAGATAGAATATCGAAGGGGACGGGGGGACGGTTGGCGCACAGGACTTGATTGGTTTGTAGGTCTAAACCCATGGCGCGATCTATCAATAGTCTGGCTTTCGCCAAATTGGCTAAGGCTTGCACATCTATATGGCAATCGTTAAACTTATATAGTCCGGCTATATATCCCGGTAGCATCCCCGAATAGGGAGTATGGTACACATCGGAAATTAGGGTCAGGCGTAGTCTGGGAATGGGATTAATGGCCAATTGTTTGAGGACGATCGCATGGCTGTGACCCCCTCCAATTAGTACCAGGTCTTTAACAGGGGTAACAGAAAACATGACTTAACTAGGGGAAACTCCGTTGATTTTCGTCTTTTATTGAAATTAATCGCCAGCAAACCTAGGTTAAATATCAGCTAGTTGGCGGATGAAATCGGTGAGACTGAGAGCCAATTAATTTTACCATAAACTGATGGCAAATTTTACTACATCTTTCTACGGATGGCGATCGCTATGTGGTTGGGGGAATCTTGACTAGGTAGACAGTTAAGCACTGATTTTCTGCTGCAACCACCCCAGCCATAGACCCTAAGAGTCCATAGGGGATCAGGGATTTTAAGCTGTTGATGGGGTAGATTTAGTTTTTCCTTAACTCATCTGCCGGGAATTTGTGTATAATACTATTACAGTCAGCCGTCACGAATGTGGGCGAAATTTTAGGGAATAGGGAAATTTATATATTGGTGTAATTGAATACAAATCTTGTTGGCATATTTTGAGATCAATTAGCAACTGTGAGCAGTGATATGGCGCATCCGAAAATGTGGATAATACTTCACAACTTATTCACAAAGGCTGCTTAGACTAAGTAAAGTGAGCTAAAGAAATCCGTGTTAAGCCTCAACCTTTGATAAACTTGGAGTTTAAAATTATGAGTACCTGTCCTTGCTGCGGTTCATCTATGTTAAGGCATATCAACCATAATGGAATTTATTGGTACTGCCAACACTGTCACGAAGCAATGCCTAACCTGTCTTTTCTAGTCAGCCTTCAACGGTCTGCAAGTCGGATATCTAACCCCCTTGTGGCTCTTAGTTTTGAGGAAACTAGCCTAGAAATGCCTGTCCTGGCTTAGTTTTTCAAACTCAAAGGCAGTAGTATCGCTAATTTATATATACGATACCTTTTGGCTAAATCCGGGTCCTATCCACAAAAGGCTGCAATATACCCTCGCAGGGTCATTACCATCTCACTCCATTAGCAAAACCATCAACTCCAACTAATCACGAGGGTATTGGGGATCTACAATTTTCGGTGGTGCGGAAAATTGATAAGTGGCGATCGCTAAGGTAAATTGAGCGATAGCTACTATGCAGCAGCCTTGATGGAAACTCCAATATGTCTACGGAACGATCGCAGCCTTCTCAACCCAAGGGACCTCAACGCTATTCACCACCGCCAAGGTCTCAACGTCACCCTTGGCGGGATTTGGCGATCGCATTATTACGGAAAATCATTAAAATTTCAGAAGCCACCATTGACCAATTGGAAGCCGCTCCTCAAGGTCCCCGTCGCCGCCGTGGTTCCGTTTGGTGGTGGGGTGCAATTTTATTAGTAATATTTGGTATAGGACTACTGCTGTTCTCTAAGTCTGGACCGGAAACAGCTACCAATTATCAGAGAGTTGAGGATATCCCACCAGTGACCACAACGGAGACACCACCGGCTCCGGTCACTGCGGAAACTATTTCCGAACCCGAAACCGAACCCGAAACCCCAGAAGTTCCTGAAGCCGAACCCCTTAACCCGGAAACCGAAATAGATCCGGGTCGTTTACCTCCAGAACTAATTACCCCCAAGGCGGCGGAACCTGTGGGTTTGATGGCATCTACTTTGACTGTGGAACCTTCTTTAACTAACTCAATTCGCGATCGCCTTGCTAAACTAAGTAAGGCCTATGGCGAGGATTTGATTGGGTCAGTTAAAGCGAATTTTGCCGGGAGTTTATTAGAAGTTGAAGTGAGCGATCGATGGTTTCAGCTAGAATCTAAGTATCAAAGTCGTTTGGCTAATAAATTATTTAACCAAGTGCGATCGCTTGATTTTACTCGTCTGGAAATCCGAGATAGTCATGGTCAGCTTGTAGCTCGTAATGCCGTGATTGGATCTGATATGATTATATTCAATCCCTGGAAAGCTGGTGTTTTGGAACTTTCCGACCCTCAATAACCGGGGAAAAAATCATGCCAATGTATCTTGTAGCTATAGTTTGGGGTTCATCTCATTATGATCGAGGGTGGCGACCTCAAAACGAACTTGGATGATTAGTAATCAATCAGATTTGATCTAACATCCTGTGATTTCATCCCTTTGTAATCTGAACCTATGTTAATCAAATTCTTGCAGCAGAGAACCTCTAACCTATTTGAGCAAGTCCCTCTCAAACAGATAATTATTGTCCCTTTTGTGCTTCAGCTATTCGCTACAGTAGGAGTCACCGGATATCTATCTTGGCGCAACGGTCAGCAGGCGGTTATGGATCTAGCTAACCAACTTAGTTATCAAGCAACTGCTCGCGTCAAGGGTAATCTGACCCAATTGTTACAACGTCCCCATCTTCTGTCTCAAATTCTGATTAAAGATACTATTCAAGGAGATATTAGCTTTGCTGATATCGAGGGTTCCGAAAAGGTCTTATGGAGAATTATACAACTTTTTGATAATGTCTATGCCGTCTATATTGGCAATGAACAAGGCCAATTTATTTATGTTAGTCGTGAATCTGACGGTTCTTTTCGAGCCAGAAGTGTCGAAGAATCACCGAATCGCTTATATTATCTGATCACACCTGAAGGCGATCGGGGTGATTTATATAACCAAAATATCTATGACCCGAGAAGGCGACCTTGGTACACTAAAACTCTCGCCTTAAATGCACCAAATTGGAGTCCCATTTATACCTTTACCAATGGTCAATTAGGGATTACCGCATCCCATCCCCTTCAGGACAGTCAAGGTCAATTTATCGGGGTGATTGGGGTAGATTTTGTACTAACTTTAATTAATGATTTTTTAGCTAATTTGGAAGTGAGCCCCCATGGAGAAATTTTTATTGTTGAATCCTCCGGTTTATTAGTCGCTTCCTCCACCGAGCTACCTCCCTATAAAATCGATGATCAAAATGTAGCCGAACGCCTGCATATTTCCCAGGTTAATCACCCCATAATTAGCGGCACAGCAGAATATTTTAGCCAAAGATTTCAACATTTAAGCGAGATTAAGACCAAGCATCAAAGTAGCTTCTATATCAACGGAGAAAAGCAGTTTCTTGATGTGGTGCGTTATCAGGATAAATGGGGGTTAAATTGGCTGATTGTCGTAGTGATGCCAGAGTCGGATTTTTTGGGCATAATTAATGATAATGCTAGAATCACTTTTATGCTATCTCTTGTGGCTTTAGCTATTACTATTTTTATCGGTATGTTCATGGCTCGTCGCGTCACTAGACCCCTAGTTAACTTAAATAAAGCTGCCCGGAAATTTGCCCAAGGTGATTGGGAACATAGCGTCAATATTTCCCGTTGTCAAGAAGTCGGAGAACTGGCTCAATCTTTTAATCAAATGGCGGCGCAGATTCGGCAATCTTTTAGTGAATTAGAAGAACAGAATAACATCAGCAAAGCCTTAAATCGCCAGCTTTATGACCGAGAATATTGGCTTAAACAATTCCTGGAAGCCTTGCCAGTTGGGGTTTTAGTATATGATAAAAATGGCAATATATATTATGCCAATCAAAAGTTAAAAGATTTATTCAGGCATGAACATATACCAGAGGTATCCTTAGAAGATTTTGCCGGCATAAATAATTTATATTTAAATGGCACAGACCAGGTTTATCCTACCAAAGCATTACCATTAATTAGAGCATTAAAAGGCAAAAGTGTTCCCATTGAAAATATAGAAATTCGTCACCCAGATCAAACTATTTGCTGTTCCCTAATGGCTACACCAATTTTTGATAGTGATGAAGCTATTGTTTATGGAATTGCAGTTTTTGAAGATATTACTCAGCGCCGACAAGCCGAGATAGAACGTCAAAACTTTACCAAGCAATTAAAAGAGAAAAACGATGCTCTCAAGCGTATGGATGAACTCAAAGATGAGTTTCTCGCTAATACATCCCATGAACTGCGTACTCCCCTTAATGGTATGATTGGCTTGTCTGAATCAATGCTTGATGGTGTGGGGGGACCTTTAACAGAACTTCAGCGCCAAAACTTGTCTATGATTGCTAAAAGTGGACATCGTTTATCTACTCTAGTTAATGATATTCTTGACTTCTCTAAATTGCGCCATCAAACCTTAGAGCTAAAACTGCAACCTTTAGGTCTTCGCGAAATTGTGGAAGTGATTGTAGTGCTAAGTAAACCTCTAATTGGCAATAAAGATATTGAGTTAATTAATGAAATACCTGCTGATTTTCCGGCGGTTAATGCTGATGAAAATCGCCTGCAACAGATTCTGTATAATTTAATTGGTAATGCCATTAAGTTTACGGATTCGGGAACTGTGAAAATTACCGCCTCGGTGTTAGATACAGAGGTAAATCACTCCACTGCTGTGATTAATATTTATGATACTGGCATTGGTATTCCCCCAGACAAACATCATCGTATTTTTGAATCCTTTGAACAGGGTGATGGCTCAACGGCGCGACAATATGGCGGCACGGGTTTGGGTTTAGCTATTACTAAACAGTTGGTGGAATTACACCAGGGTAAAATATGGTTAGATTCAGTGGTGGACTCCGGTTCTACTTTTTCCTTTACCCTTCCTATAAGTGAGGAAATACCAGAAACTATTGTTAAGCCGGACTCACTACTGGTTAATGAGGCGGCGCTGGTGAATGCTGATGTATTGTGGGATGCTGCCATACCAGAAACTGAAAATCATCAATCTATGGCGGGGTCTAAGTTGTCTCCAGATAGCAATCAGTTTAAAATTCTGATTGTTGATGATGACCCCATTAATTTACAGGTTTTGGCGAATTATCTTTATTTGGAAAATTATGCTGTTACTCAGGCTACTAATGGTATGGAAGCACTGGAAATTTTAGAGTCTGGTTTTATTCCAGATCTGATTTTATTGGATGTGATGATGCCTCGGATGACTGGTTATGAAGTGACGGAAAAAATTAGGGAAGATTGGCCGCCGCATCAACTGCCAATTATGATGTTAACAGCGAAAAATCGGATTTCTGATTTAGTGGTGG
>NZ_PKGG01000661.1:0-272 GCF_046480465.1 Arthrospira sp. PCC 8006 | reverse complement strand
GCCAGTCGCAGCAAGCGGTCGGCGCGGTCCATGACGTCCTGGGAATGGGTCACCATCAGCAGCGTGCTCCCGCGTTCGCGGCAGGCCCGGGACAGCAGGTCGATGACCGCCACGGCGTTGTCGAGGTCCAGGCTGCCGGTGGGCTCGTCGGCCAGCACCAGGCCCGGACGGTGCGCCACCGCCCGGGCCACGCCGACGCGCTGCTGCTCGCCGCCGGAGAGCTGTTCGGGAAAGCGGTCGCTGAGGCCGTCCAGGCCCAGCGCCCCCATCAG
>NZ_PKGG01000676.1:0-231 GCF_046480465.1 Arthrospira sp. PCC 8006 | reverse complement strand
GGGTGAGGGCTTTACCTCATGAGTCCAGGAACCGCTATATCAATTATCCAATTCCCATTTTCCGCAAATGGTCATCAACCCGACTCGCTAACCTCTCCACCTCATCCACTAATTGGGGTAAAGGTTCCGCATAACGCTCATCTAACTCCTTAATTCGACTCGCCAACTGCTGCGTTACCCGCTCAATTTCTGCCCCAATCATCCCCTCCAAAGTCGCCCCCCACTTATCCA
>NZ_PKGG01000522.1:0-569 GCF_046480465.1 Arthrospira sp. PCC 8006 | reverse complement strand
GATCTGTATCCAAGTAGCGCCAAGATCCTGCAACTTTTTCAGAATTGCAGTATAGGTGGGCAGTAAATTGTCCAATAAGTCGATTCTGGAAAAGCCTTCTTCTTTTTCTTTCCCTAATAAAAGGTAAGAAATAGGACCCAATAGCACAGGTTTGGCTTGTATGCCCAGCTTCTGGGCTTCTTCAAATTCCCTAAATGGCTTGTCTCCTGAAAGTGAAAATGTCTGGCCTTTTGTAAATTCAGGTACCAGGTAATGATAATTGGTGTCAAACCACTTGGTCATTTCCAAAGGCTTAAGATCAAAGCCCTCCTTTTGATAGCCTCTTGCCATGGCAAAATAGAGTTCAGTGGAAGACTTTTGGGCTGCAAGCTTTTTGAATCGCTCAGGGACTGCTCCCACCAGGACAGATAAGTCCAGTACCTGATCGTACAGTGAGAAGTCATTGACAGGAATCCAGTCGATCCCTGCATGCTTCTGCGTTTCCCAATTGGAAATTTTGATTTGCTGTGAAACATCCTCCAAATCCTGTTCGGAGATTTTTCCTGCCCAAAAAAGCTCCTCGGCCTTTT
>NZ_PKGG01000643.1:0-299 GCF_046480465.1 Arthrospira sp. PCC 8006 | reverse complement strand
CCCATGATACAGTACAGCACCAATGGTATAAACGCTGCTTTTTTCACTAGGAATAGGATGGGATGCTAGTTCGGGGGCACAGTAATTTCCCATGACTCCAGAACTCATTGGGGTGTCTTCAGACGCTCTTCCGATCTGCCTTTCAGTTTGCAAACAACGGACTAGACGGACCTGGGGACTTAAAACCAGGAAGGGGTGGTGTTACCGGAGACCCCTTGGATTTTGGTAAATTTAAAATCCCTACCCTACGAAATGTTGCACTCACAGGTCCCTATATGCACGATGGACGTTTCTCCACC
>NZ_PKGG01000194.1:0-10418 GCF_046480465.1 Arthrospira sp. PCC 8006 | reverse complement strand
GTTACTCTCAACCTTACGTTATACTCAAGGGGTTCATGACTTTCCCTCTTTTTTTTCGCTCAGTTTTGACCTTGAGTCTCTCTGCCTTATCTGGTTGTCGAAGCCAGATGTTGAGACACATAGATAGTTATGGGATGGTCAGGGGTGCGAATCCCTTATATTCCACCAAGGGGTGGAAGTCCCACTAGGAGGTTATTTCAGGCATTGCAGCCCTATTTCACTCCTAAACGTCTCGCACGCTATCACACCATCTACTCCAACCGTCTTTTTGCCTTGACCCGCTTGGGGGGGCGGGTTTATTAAGCTGACTGTTGGGAAGCATGGCTGACCGTGGAACCCGCCCCTACAGTCGCACTGCTAAGAGTCGGGCATAATATGATTTCACCAATAGACGTTGYCACCTTCTGGCCTTCGCGTCCTGTCCCGATTTAGCTGCTTGAAATATCCTCTTTTGGAGCTTAAAAACTTTCCGCTGAACCTTAGCCCATGGGATAGCTTTCCATACGTTATTCATAGTCTTGATTGGTTTGGATTTCTCGAATCCTTTCTTTCAACTCGCTTGCGTCATTTAAACACCCACTAGACTCTATTCTTACAATCAAACCGTGACCTGTTAGCATATCCCGTCCATTACAGCCGGGCGTTGGCTTTTGGTCATATCTCACATCCTCTAGGACTTGCGGTTACACTTATCCCTACTAACTACCTCGACCAGATACTCAGAGTCCAGGAGGACTTAAAACGTTCCGTTTATATGGGCCTTCCATCTTTAGATTTGTCCTCAGAACCGGGGTACTTTAAAGGTCTGTGTAGGTAGTATAAGGAGCCTCCTACTTTTCCCCTTACTCTTTTGAGCGCAGCGTTTCAACCTATTTCGCTACTTGATTCTTACGATGGTTCAAGCCGGACATTCGGTCTCCCTAATCATGGATGGTTGGCAGTGGTCTCGTTTCTGATACTAGGTTGTATCTCGGAGCCTTCCGTTCCCCGCTTCAATCCTGGGGTTATGATTCCCAAAACTGGGGGTGGCTATCGCCGTTACTCTCTACTCCCTGATTTCTCAGTTGGTTTATGACCTTGAGTTCCCTGCCTTGCTTAGATTTCTCCAAGCGTCGGGACATATAAACAGTTATGGGGATGGTCAGGAGTGCGTTCCTTATATTCAACCAAAGGGTTGAAGTCCCCACCAGGCGGTTATTTCGGGTATCTCAACCCTATTTCATGCCTGAACGTCTCGCACCCTTAACGGGAGTCGTAATGCGTGACATTGAAGATAGGGAAAGGTTCACGGTAAAGGTTTAGTCGTCAATCCTGATCATCTTGAACTCCCTCAATAATGCGAGACAACTCACTTTTTTCATTAATAGAAATTCGGGTAGGAGAACCACCAATAATGCGTTCGTAATCCCTAAACGAGTCAGTAATATGGGGACCATGTTCGGTGATAGTATATTCCCGAATACCCTTATCATGCCAAGAACCGCGCATTTTAAACACATTAATAGCCCTAGACATTTGACCGCGAATTTCTACATACTGAAGCATCAGAATGGTGTCAGTAATAGTCGAAATATGGGAATCTGTAATCGAGTGTGAACCCATAAACTGGTCAGTTGTATTGGTAAAAAATCCCGTAATTTCCTCCTGTTTAGCATATCCTGTGACAGCAATTACAAACTGTCGAAAAGCATTACTACTAACTCCCCTAGCTAAAGCCGAAAGAGAATCGATCGCAATGCGGGAAGGTTTAAACTCAGAAATTTCCGAGCGAATAATTTGCAAATGGTCTTCCAAGCCTGTAGACTCAGGATAACTACAGATAATTTTAAGTAATCCCTTACGTTCCATCGCTTCAAAATCAAGTCCCCAAGAGTGAGCATTTCGCAACAATTGAGCGCGTGATTCTTCATAAGCAAATAGAATAGCTCGCTCATTACTTTGACAGGCGTTATTAACAAAAATACTCACCAACAGAGTCTTACCAGTTCCCGTAGCACCAGTCGCCAGAATAATGGAATCTTTAAAAAAGCCACCGCCGCACATTTCATCGAGAGTTTTATCACCAGAAGAAACCCTGATATTAGAAGACCGTTGAGTAAGTCGCATAGCACCGAGGGGGAAAATACTAATCCCATTTTGAGTAATCGTAAAAGGATATTCTCCTTTCATGTGAGTAGTGCCGCGTAACTTCAAAATTTCGACGGTGCGGCGACGGCGTTCTCCTTCCAAAACATTTCGGACAATCATGACATTATCGGAGACAAATTCCTCCACACCAAAGCGAGCGACCGGACCATATTCTGATTCTCGCTCGGTGGTCATAATGGTGGTAGCTCCCACTTGCTTTAAACGAGCCACTAATCGGAAAATTTCCCGTCGCACGACTCCGGCGGCTTCATATTGTTGAAAAATCGCGGTTACGGAATCAATAGAAACCCGCTTGGCTTTATATTTGCGAATCCCATACTGTATGCGTTCAATGAGTGCTGACAGGTCAAAGTTACCGACGATATCTTGACCTTCTGGGTCGGGGGAGGCATCAAGAATAAATAATTTACCCTCATCAATTAATCCCTGTAAATCCCAGCCAAAACTGGCGGCATTTTTGATAATATCAGTAGGAGCCTCTTCAAAGGTTACTAAAATACCAGGTTCATCAAAATAGGTGATACCATTGTAGAGAAATTGAACGGCAAATAAAGTTTTACCTGTACCGGAAGTGCCACTGATCAAGGTTGACCGACCTGCTGGCATTCCCCCATGACTGATATCATCAAATCCTTCAATCATAGTGCGGATTTTTTGGACACTAATTAATTTCCGTTTATTGGGTTCTGATCCGAGATTACTATTGACCATAATTATTGATTTGAAAAACGTTGTAATCTGAGTATTCTATATGTCCCCATGAACGGGATCTCTGAAAATTGGGTTATATAGATCTAGGCTTTGGTATTGTACTGCATTAAGGGAATCGAGAATAACCACAAGGTAGATATCAAAAATTGGCTATTTTTTGTTCCCGGTTGCATTGAGCCTGTGGGTTGCTATAACTGTTATTTATCATAATCTGAGCTGCATTAGTGGGAATATGATCACCTGGAACTTCTCGGTGGATAGCCGGAGCAGTTGGAGAGGCAGGGATCTCTTCCCACAGAGACCTGAACAGCCACAGAATAGCAAAGGGTCTCCCCTAGCTGAAAGTTAGGGGAGCAACGGTAGCCAATTCGGGTTGATGGCTGACCTAGAAGTTATAATCGTCGTCTTCTAATTCTTCATAGAGTAAATCTAATCCAATCAACACTTTTTCGCGATCGGAGAGGTCGCCAATAATTTTCCTCACTGGTGGTGGCAGAATTTTCGATAAAGTCGGTGTTGCCAAAATCTTATCCTCTTCGGCTAGTTGAGGATTTTTTAGAACATCGATAACTTTGAGAGCATAAACCCCTTGAAACTCTTGTTCCAAGATATCTTTAAGGGTTTTGAGGGCTCTAACTGAGTTAGGGGTATTCCCAGCGACGTAGAGTTTAAGAACATAAGTTTTCTTCAGAGGAGTCATAGATATATCTACCGATATCAGATGAAAATTTGGGGGAGTAACAGAAATTTTTTTGACATTAGACCGATGATGAAATTGACAGGGATTTTTACCTGGTCATTCTCCCCATGACTCACGGGGTATGGAACGACGATACATTTCGCATAAATGAGCTAAAGTGTCAATCAGGGTAAGTCTGTAGTCCAGTAAAACATCTTCACTACGTCCCTCAAGTTTGAGTTGTTTAGAAAAATTATCCATCAAATCCATGTGAATCTCAACAATGCGAGTCACTGGAATATCCCCGAAAAACGCTGTGTTAACGTATTCGTCAATTTTATTATTCAAATTTTTATCGTTGGCAAAATAGCTTAAAACAATTTGGCGATACTGAGATTTAAGCTGTTCCAACAGCTTCTGACGATCTGCTTTGGACAGGTTTCTCAGAAAATTTTTAGGATTTCTCTTATAATACACACCTAGATATCCTAGTCGCTCATGTAATTTGTCCATGAGTCTTCGCTGCTGGCGAACAATGAAATTAGTTAACTCTGTGGGGGTATCTACAGAGGATGATTCATCGGTCAGACGAGTGGTGACAGCATGGGTAATAAATTGGCTAATGGCTTTATCAATATATCCTTGAATTAGATGAATTTGTTGACCTTTTAACTGGACTTCTGTTGAGGAAAGTATGTAATTCTCGGAGGGTTCAGTTAGGCTAGGCTGGACTACAGGGCACTGCTCATCAGATATAATGATTAAGGTGGGGATGGAAACTAAGTTTTGCTGGAGTTTATTAACTAAACTCTGCCACTGAGGCGACCACTCCAGAATGAGACAGTCAAGTTGGTGTTTATGTTCTATTACATATTCTATAAATTCCTCTTGGGAGTCGGGTTTAATAATTATGTAGTGTTCTTTTGGCAAATAGGACGACACCGACTGAGATAACTCAATCGATGGGATAAACATACATATTGACAGTTGCAGACTCCAAAGGTGGCTCGGTACTGCGGCTGGCTTTTCTGGTTCCTGTTCAATCAGAAGCTCTTACTCCTTTGATTATTGATTCTGGTTGGTGTAGGCCGATCGCTTACACTAGGGTTTACTGGTGTTTTGAGGTTGATGATACTTGATTAATAGGCTAAGGTTTCTAGGGTTTCCCGTAAATAGATGCGTACCTGTTGGTCAAGATTGAGATTCTGGAGATTCTCCCGAGAATTGCGATCGAGCTGCCAACGCTTGAACCCTGAACTGGTGGCGATCGCCTGTTTGAGATCAGACCAGATCTGAGAGTCCCGGCGGTTCATTGCAGCATCAGGGTTCCAGAAAATTGAGGTTGAGTGAGCCATGACGGTACATTAACTAAACAGTGGTGGTGGCTCTACCTGATTGGCCTGGATCAGACATAATATCAGGCTGAACCTATCTCTTATCATAATGACAATTTTACAAAAGTTTAAGCTAATCTCTGCATAATTGGTGAATTGATCTGGGTTATGGTCCATCTGAGTGATGAGGCTATGACGTTTTTTCGGGGTTGGGGGTGATGGGTAAAATGCGATCGACTTTCCAGCCAACTATGGTAAATCCTTGGCTAATCTGATCGGGTGATAGGGGATTACGCTGATTTAGCTGTGATTTGGAGGTCAAAAATACTAATAGTACACTGATCGGCACTTGGGTAAATAGGTTACATCCGCAGAAGGCTATGGCTGCGATCGCTAAACCCAAAATCCTCCAATTCGGAAGTATGGAGGCGACATCGGTAGCTAGGGGTGCAATGCGGTACAATTGCCACAAAATCGGCAGCAGCAAAACGGGGGTAATTATGGCAAAACCCTGATGGCGTTGGGTTTTAAAACCTGTGAGAATCCGCTGTTGTTCTGTGGTGAGTTGTTCTGGCTTAATGGCGATCGCCAAAATGCTATATATATAGAAGGGCCTAAACCACTGCATCCATAGCACTGGCACTATACCCAGGACTGCCACCAGTAAAAACTCTATGGTGACAGGAAATACAGGATAACCCACGGCAAATCCCAATAGGCACAATCCTAGCCAAATGGGAAGAGTTGCCAATCCGGCTAAATGAATCCAGAGAAAGGGATCGAGTCTAAACCGTTGCATGATGGGTTATTCTGTACTCCTGAAGGTTGATGGTGGCAGGTTTGGCTATGATCTAGTTTGTTGTCTAAATAGTCGGCAAAACCTGCATCTATTTAGGATGATCATACAACAAATAGGGGAAAACTCATATCATATTCAGTGGGATCGGATTGGTGGCGGTAACAGTGGCGCTCTAGGATAGTAGTTTGGGATATAATGGAGAAGAGGCAAAATGTGGATCAAAATCAATGTAATTCTGATCGGGGTTTCCCTGATTTATATGATTGCTCCTTTGGCGATCGCTATTCTGGTGATCGCGTTGGCTAATATTTTCGAGTGTTCGGCCACTGGTATGGATTTTCAATGTCCAGGTAGCCCCTGGTTAGGACAGTTACTAACCACTATGGGAATGCTACATTGGTTCGGTGTATTTACTATCGAGAATGGAGCTATTATCGCTATCATCTTGACTGTGGCTTTGAGTGTACAAATGTTTTTACCCAGGTTTATCCGTTAGATTAAATGGATTAGGTCGCGAATCATCGTTAACGTTTATAATTTGTGATGATGGACCACCTTCATATAGAATCTACTCTCCAAGATTTAAGGCTGTATGATATCCGAACTGATATCAATCAACCGGGAAATGTGCTGGCTAAAATTTTTGAAAATGATGGCAGTCTTCCCGGCGTTATACTGTATAATTTTGATGATTTCGTGGGGATAATTTCTCAGCGACAATTCTGGCGCACCCTCAGCCGTCCCTATGGTAGAGAACTATTTTTGACCCGTCCTCTGCGGTCTATGTACCGTTTTTTAAGGATTCAACCTTTAATATTACCTGCTAATGTTTTAATTGCTGAAGCCGCAGGTGCAGCCTTAAAGCGTTCGACCGAAGAACTGTATGAGCCTTTAGTGGTACAGATTAATCAGGGCTATTTTAGATTATTAGATACTCAACAATTACTAATGGCTCAATTATATGTTCACCAATTGTCAATTGAACTGTTAAAAAAGACAGAAGCACAGCTACAAGAAACCAACCTGGAACTGGAAATGTTGGTGAATCTTGATCAGCTTACCCAAATCTCTAACCGTCGGAGATTTGATGATTTTCTACAGGTAGAATGGGAGAGACATTATCGAGTCAGACTTCCCATATCTTTAATTATGTTGGATATCGATTACTTTAAATACTATAATGATTATTATGGACATCAAGCCGGGGATGATTGCTTAAAAAATGTCGCCCAAATTATTAATCAAAATGTTGATCAGTCTAATGCTTTAGTGGCTCGTTATGGGGGGGAAGAGTTCGCGGTGGTGTTACCTGAAACTGATCTAGAAACGGCGGAGGCGATCGCTGAAAAAATCCGTCTAGCAATCCAGGATAAACAACTCCCTCATATTCAATCAAAAGTCTCTCCCTATGTATCTATCAGTTTAGGTGTCAGTAGTCAAATACCAACTTATTTAACCTCAATTAAAACTTTAATTGCGGCTGCTGATGCTGCTCTTTATGAAGCCAAACAACTAGGGAGAAATCGGGTTTTTAGCTTCTATAGCGAATTAGTTTAATCAGAAAGCAACGGTTAGGGAGCCAGATGGGGGATATATAGGTGATAGAGCATGAGAAATTTTACCCATTATTTTTTGTGGGATAATCTGGGTAATTTTGTCAAGGGAATTGCCGAAATATTTACAAATCTCAACAATAAATATAAGAATCATTGCATACCATGATCAAATGGTTATTTAAGTGGCAGACTGAATCACTAGAGTCCATAAGTATCGTCTAGGAAAATAGGTGTTTTTACTCGGTACTGTCGATAAATTGGCAGATTGAGACTATCACCAGAACCCGTGATCAGTAATTATAAATAAGGGAGAAAATTGTATGAAATTAGCCTACTGGATGTATGCAGGACCTGCTCATATTGGGACACTCCGCATTGCTAGTTCTTTTAAGAATGTACACGCAATTATGCACGCTCCTTTGGGGGATGATTACTTTAATGTAATGCGATCGATGTTAGAACGGGAAAGGGACTACACCCCAGTAACAGCTAGTATCGTAGATCGCCACGTCTTAGCGCGCGGCTCCCAGGAAAAAGTGGTTGATAATATTGTTCGTAAAGATCGGGAAGAAACCCCAGATCTAATTGTTTTGAGCCCTACCTGTACCTCTAGTATTCTGCAAGAAGACTTAGCGAATTTTGTAGAACGCGCTCAGTTAGACGCGAAAGGGGATGTGATGTTAGCAGATGTTAATCACTATCGGGTTAATGAATTGCAGGCGGCCGATCGCACTTTACAACAAATTGTACAATTCTATACTGAAAAAGCTCGAAAAAAAGGGGATTTACCAGAAGAAAAAACGCCGCAACCTTCTGTTAATATTCTGGGAATGTCTACCCTAGGTTTCCATAATCAACATGATTGTACTGAATTAAAACGGTTAATGGCAGATTTGGGAATTGAGGTAAATGAGGTCATCCCGGAAGGTGCATCAGTTCATAACCTCAAAAATCTATCTCGCGCTTGGTTTAACTTAGTTCCCTATCGGGAATTGGGAATGATGACGGCTGAATATTTACAGGCTGAATTTGGCACGCCTTATGTTGATATAACTCCTATGGGGGTGGTAGAAACTGCGCGGTGTATCCGCAAAATTCAAGAGTTAATTAATGCTCAGGGTGCTAGTGTTGATTATGAAGAATATATCAATAATCAAACTCTGTATGTTTCCCAGGCGGCTTGGTTCTCTCGTTCGATTGATTGTCAGAATTTAACTGGTAAAAAAGCGGTGGTGTTTGGGGACAATACCCATGCGGCGGCTATGACTAAAATTCTGGCGCGGGAAATGGGGATTCATGTGGTTTTGGCTGGAACTTATTGTAAGTATGATGCGGACTGGTTTAAACAGGAAGTTAGCGAATACTGTGATCAGGTTTTAGTTAGTGATGATCATGGTGCGATCGCCGATGCGATCGCTAATATTGAACCGGCTGCTATTTTTGGCACTCAAATGGAACGCCACGTTGGTAAGCGTTTAAATATCCCTTGTGGTGTCATTGCTGCGCCTATTCATATCCAAAATTTCCCCATTGGATATAAGCCATTTTTAGGCTATGAGGGAACTAATCAGATGGCTGATTTAGTGTATAATTCTTTTACCTTGGGTATGGAAGATCACCTATTGGAAATCTTCGGAGGTCATGATACCAAGGAAGTGATTACTAAGGGAATTTCGGCTGATTCTGATTTGAGTTGGTCTAAAGATGCTCAGGCTGAATTAAATAAAGTTCCTGGTTTTGTGCGGGGTAAGGTCAAGCGGAATACGGAGAAATTCGCCCGCGATCGTGGTTTTCAAGAAATTACCCTAGAAGTGATGTATGCGGCTAAAGAGTCCGTTGGTGCTTAGTAATATATCAGCCAATTCCCCCTAGGTTACATTCCTCACCAGAAACCAATCTATATGGAGGTTGATATACTGGTGGGGAATTTTCATGAGTTGATGTGAGGGGTTGACCGGACGGAAAGCAACTCCTACTAACTCTCCGGGGTGGAGGACTGTTTCCCATTGGTATGAGGAAAATGCTAGACTAGCATTAACACAAATTAACCAAGGTCATGGAGAGTATGGAGAGTTATGAAAATTATAACACCATTGGTAGGATTGGCGCTAGTGTTATTGGGGATTTATTTTCTCGGTCAGAATATCATAGTCGCTACTAGGTTTTCACTCAATTTGTTCGGAAGTATGTCAACGGCTGGGAGTGTTTTGCTGATGGTTTCCGGTTTGGTGGCTTTGATCTCTTTTCCTAGGGAAACTGGAAATTTGGGTTGGATACTGCTATCGCTGGGAATTATCTTGGTATTTCTACACGCCAGAATTATACTGCGTCCTAGCAGTTTATTGACATTTTTGTTGTCTATAAGTTCAATTTTGGTGGGTTGTAATTTATTGAAAACCCGAACTACTAGATTTTGATAGGGAGACTTGATGACTTTTACAAGGGGTATCAAATACTCTGCTAGGGGGGGATTATTTATCTGATTTGGCGGTTGATTTCATCAATTTTGGCGAGAAAATAATCCTCTTTATGTTGGAGTTGTTGGGCGAGTTGTAAGGCTCTCTGAAAGGCTTGTAATGCTTGGGAATATGCTTGCTTTTGCCGATGAATTTCTCCTATATTATCATAGGTGTTCATCATAGCAAAAAAATTGAATGACCGCTGATTAACCAGTAGTTGAGCTTGATATAATTCTAAGGCGGTTTGAGTTTGATTTTGGTCAACATAAAGTTTTGCTAATCGCGCAAGGGCGATACTAGCATTCTCAAATTGTTGGATATTTATGGCAAATTGATAGGCTTGTTGATAGGCTTCACCGGCTTGTTGGAATTGACCGAGTTGTTCGTGGTTGGTGGCGATCGCTATTTTTTGGTCAGCAATTGGGACTAAGTTAGACTGTCTAAGATGATATTCAACCAATTGTTCACGAGTGGCGATCGCTTCTAAAAGTTCCCCCATTTG
Organism: Arthrospira sp. PCC 8006; assembly: GCF_046480465.1. NCBI lineage: Bacteria > Bacillati > Cyanobacteriota > Cyanophyceae > Oscillatoriales > Microcoleaceae > Arthrospira > Arthrospira sp. PCC 8006. The sequence goes on along the minus strand of NZ_PKGG01000194.1, from coordinate 230 downwards.
CTCATAAATAAATGATAAATTTCGGAGAGATTGTAATAGGGAAGGTGGGGGGTTTCCGTTTTCTATTGGTGGTGGCGGCGGGGGTAGTTCTCCCCGTTGGCGCAGGTTTTCAATCTGTTGTTGAGTTATGAGTAATTCTCGGTAAGCCGCCGCCGCTTGGGGATAGTCTAACCAGTTAAGATAAATCAAAGCGATCGCATTTAACCATCCTTCGTTTTGCCAGATATTAT
>NZ_PKGG01000215.1:0-8867 GCF_046480465.1 Arthrospira sp. PCC 8006 | reverse complement strand
CCACTAGTCACGGTGTGGATATAGAGACCGCGACAACTAAGAGTGTTATGACGAAAACGAGTTAATGACTACGTGTGTATATAGCTCCGAAAGTTGAGGTCATAAAGCAGGGGGTTGTAGCCCTGTTCCCACTGACAAAGGGGTATCCACATCAGGAGCCGTATGAGATGAAAGTCTCAAGTACGGTTTTGAAGTGGAGTTGGGGAAGGTGACTTCCCTTTCGACCATAACAAAATGCTCTTACCGTGAACCATGACTACCTACTGTCAAAAATTCATTGTCCAAGCAACCTAAAAAGAGACCTGAAACAATGGCTCAAAGCWGGCGTGCTAGATAACGGTGTATTTGAGGATACAGAATCAGGGACACCCCAGGGAGGGGTGATAAGTCCAATACTCGCCAACATCGCACTGTTGGGTATGGTTAGGTTAATTGAAACAATGTATCCTAAAGAAAAAGGGGTTAAAGTTAAAGCCACCTTAATAAGATATGCCGATGATTTTGTAGTGATATCATCATCACTAGAGATTATTGAACAGTGCAAGACTGCAATTTCTGAATGGCTAAAACCTGTAGGACTAGAAATAAAACCTGAAAAGACTCGAATCTGTCATACACTCAAGCCTATTGAGTATGACGGTAAGACAGAGAATCCAGGGTTCGATTTTCTAGGATTCAACATCAGGCAATATCCCGTAGGAAAATACAAATCTGGGAAAACAGGTGGGACAGCAAGCCGATTAATCGAACATAAAACCCACATAAAGCCCAGCAACAAAGCAGTTAAAGCCCACACAGAAGTGATAAAAGGTGTAATTAAACAACATAAAACAACACCTCAATCAGCCCTGATTAGTAAACTAAACCCGATTATTCGGGGATGGTCTAATTATTACTCAGCGGTAGTCTCAAGTGAGACCTTTAACAAACTAGACCACATAATCTGGCAAATGTTACGGGCATGGACAGTATCAAGATGCGGAAAGGCAAGTCACGAAAAGCTAAAAAATTATTTCAGACATGGAACGATTAAACTTAGCAATGGGAAAGAAAGACACGAAGATTGGTTGTTCCAAACCAAAGATGGGTTACATCTATTCAAACACAACTGGACTCCAATTGTCAGACATACCTTAATACGTCCTGACGCAACACTTTATGACGGAAATTGGACCTACTGGGCAACCAGGAAGGGACGAGCAATCGATACGCCAAATAGGGTAGCAAAACTACTCAAAAAGCAAAAAGGTAGATGTACCTGGTGTGGGCAATACTTTACCCCATCAGACTTAATTGAAGTAGGCCACGTTGTACCTAGAAGCAAAGGCGGAAAGGATGAATACAAGAATCTTCAAATATTACATCGCCACACCCGCGACAATAAAACAGCTCTTGATGAAAGAGATGTTGCTGTACTCTTAACAAAGAGACGGTCAAACTAGGAGCCGTATGAGGTGAAAATCTCATGTACGGTTCTGCTGCTGAATGGGAGGGGTAGACCGTGAGGTCTATCTCGACCCCTAATGAGTTTAAAGCCAAAGGGAAGTCAAATCACGTGCATTGCCATTTATGAGGCCATCCGAACTGCTCAGTTCATCCGCAATAAAGCCGTCCGTTTCTGGATGGATAATTCAGGAATTGGGCAGAAGGATTTGTATCGCCTAGCGCAAAACACGCTCGAGATGAATTTCCTTTTGCTCGCGACTTAAACTCCAGTGCCTGTCAAGCTTCCATTGAAAGAGCATATTCGGTGATCGCAAGGTTCTACGATAACTGCCGGAAAGCCATTCCAGGAAAGAAAGGCTTTCCCAAGTTCAAAAAGAACAGTCGTTCAGTTGAATACAAGACTTCTGGGTGGAAGCTATCAGAAACTCGTAAGAAAATAACCTTCACCGACAAAAAAGGCATAGGCCAGCTTCAACTCAAAGGAACATGGGATTTACATTTCTACCCGCTCGAACAAATCAAACGGGTTAGGCTTATTCGTCGTGCGGACGGCTACTATGTTCAATTTATGCTCAAAGCGGATGTTAAAGTAGATAGTCAGCCCACGGGTAAAGCGATTGGTTTGGACGTAGGATTAAAGGAATTTTATACCGATTCTAATGGTCAAGCGCGAACCTAACCCCATTTTATCGAAAGGGTGAGAGCCGCTTGAAATTTAGACAAAAGCGTGTTTCTCGCAAAAAGAAAGGCTCATCCAACCGAAAGAAAGCGATTAACCAACTAGGACGAGTACACCTCAAGATAAGTAGGCAACGTGTTGGCGAAGCCTGCGCGAAGCGCATAGAACACGCCAAGAGACTGGCGCGTTGCGTAATCCAATCTAACGATTTGGTCGCTTATGAAAACTTGAGGGTAAAGAATTTGGTTAGAAACCACTGTCTCGCCAAGTCGATTAATGATGCTCTTTGGTATCAATTCAGGAAGTGGCTAGAGTATTTTGGGGTTAAGTTTGGCAAGGTGACGGTTGCCGTTAACCCGGCTTATACTTCCCAAGAATGCTCTAACTGTGGTGCAGTGGTCAAAAAAGCCCTATCCACTCGAACTCATGTTTGTCAATGTGGGTTAAACTTGGATCGCGATAGGAATGCTGCGCTCAACATCCTGTTCGCGCAGCGTTGCGCAGCAAAGTCAGCCTTGTGTACGCTAGGGCATAGCGGAACATGGATCTTATACCCGAACGCTTCAGGAGATTCGACCTATACTATGGCTGGAGCAATCCTGTCAAAGCAAGTTGGGTCTATGAATGAAGAATCCCCTCGCCTTTAGGCAAGGGGAGTGTCAAAGGATTATCTGATGCAGAATATTTCCCTTGACGAGTTGATTCCCAAACTGCAAACTCCAGAGGAACGGGAATTGGTTTTGGCTTTGGGTTATCAGGTGATTAGCTCTAGTGCTAGGGTTACAGAGGAGCCAATGATTAATGATGAAGAGGCACGCGCCTATCAAAAATTGCTAGAATTGCTTAATCTTCCCGAAGCCAGGGTTAAGGAATTAGAAGCAACAGTTGACGCTCAACTTCAAAAATCTGAAGGACTGGTGAAGTCAATGAGTCGTCAATTAGGGCAATTTTTTCGGGAAGTCAGTCAATAGCTATAGTTTCGGCTACTAAATGATGGATGCAATTAATGATTTGATCAAACAGGCTCACCAAGGTAGTGTGGTCGCCATAGTTGAGGTACTTAATTATTATCTGGCGGAAAGTCAGGTAATAATTAGGGCTGTTTTTGTGGGGGGTATTCTGCAATTACTTTGTGAAGGAAAGAAAGCAGAATATCTGGATAAATCATATTTAGTCCGTGAGATTAAGGAAGTTTTAGAGACAATTGCTCCCCGGAAGATTCGCCGAGTTAGCATCCATAGTCGTGTCTTTAATCAACATCAATTACTGTGGTTAGAGGATATTCTGGAGAGTCCAGATAGTGAACTGCTTTGGTCAGAAAATATCACCCTAAAAAAACCACATATATGGGCGGGATTACCGGGTTATCCTAGTGGGGGACTAATTGATAGTTATCCATCTCAGGAATTGGTGGAAAAGCAACAAGTAAACCGGGGTATATTAATTGCTATAATCAGCATAATTGTATTATTAATTGTGGGGGGATTTGCTGTTTATCAATGGCTAATTTTAGCGGTTCCTCAATGGTTTAAATCGGATTCTACATCGGTGACACCTACTCCCAATCCGACAATTTCTGATGATGTATTATCGGATGAAGAGTTGTTTAAACAGGCTGTCCAATTGGCTGAAAATGCTGCGGCTTTAGGGAAAGATGCAATGACTGAGAGTGAATGGTTAGAAATTGCGGACAAATGGCGGGCGGCGGCTGATTTAATGGAGGCTGTATCTCCTAGCTATCCTCGCTATGCTACGGCTCAAAATCGGGTGGCTTTGTATCGTCGGAATCAGGAAATAGCTTTGTCGGAAGCGAGAAGTTCTCGGTAATCTAATCAGCATAATTTGGTGGAGTGAGGGGATAATTTAATGCGTAAAGAATATTATAAATTGGTGCGCGATCGCATTCCTGAAACGATCCGACAATCTGGAGGTAAGCCGGAAATCAAGGTTTTATCTGAGGCGGAATATCGCATAGCTTTACGAAATAAGTTAAGGGAAGAAGCCGAGGAAGTTCAAGAAAGCGATGATGCTAGTCTATTGGAGGAATTAGCAGATATTTTAGAGGTGGTTGAATCGTTGAGGAAAAGTTATAACATATCCGATGAGCAGATACAATTAAAAGTTGATGAAAAACGAGCCCAGCGAGGTGGTTTTGAACAGAAAATAATGTTATTATGGACTGAATAAATTTCGGATAATTAGTCAGCTATTATCACACCATAATTTGAGATATATAAATTCTATCAGACATAGAAAATAACTGGGCGATTCAAGCAATTAACTTATTAGTTAATAGAAACATTATTTTAGGGTATCCAGATGGTAGATTTCGCCCCAATGCACCTGTAAATAGGGCTGAGTTTGCTACGTTAATGTGTAGGATGTTTGATGACGCACCGATAATTCAGGAGGCGATCGTCTATAAAGATGTTGCCGATAACTATTGGGCAAAATCGAATATTGAACAAGCGACTCGCCGAGGTTTTTTTGCCGGCTATCCTGACGGTACATTTCGCCCACAGCAACCTATTCCTAGGGTGCAAGCCTTAATTGTTTTAGCGGCACATCTACAGCATAGAATCCCTGAAAACCCGGAAGAAATTCTCACACAATATTTTGATGACGCGGCGGCAATCCCCAATTATGCTAGGGAAAGAATTGCCGCTGGGGCGATTGAAAATTTAGTGGTTAATTATCCAGAAGTTCGACAACTCAAGCCTAATCAAAATGCTACTAGGGGTGAAATCGCGGCTTTTTTATGTCAAGCCTTGCGACCTAGAAATGTGGTGTCTTGGGAATATATCGCCTATAGTAATTTATTCGCAATTACCCCTCAATTTGACTATGCGGCAAAATTTTCAGAAGGATTAGCTAATGTCATCATTAATGGTCAAAATTGCTTCATTGATACAGAAGAAAATATCGTGATCACTTTGGCAAGTGATATTATATCTGTGGGGACATTTTCGGAGAGAATGGCTAGTGTCAACATGGATGATAAAAGTGGATATATTGACCGGGAAGGTAGACTAGCAATTCCTGCCAAATTTAGTTTGAATCCTGTCTATTATTTTGCGGAAGGTTTGGCATTGGCTAAACTTTATGATCAGACAAAATGGGGATATATTAATAAATCAGGTGATTGGCACATTATAGCTAAATTTGATGGTGGGGGTAGCTTTTCCCAAGGACGGGCAAAAGTTAGGATCGGATCTGAATGGGGATATATTGACCGGGAAGGTAACTCGATTATTGAACCTAAATTTTCAGAAGCTGGGGAATTTGCGGAGGGTCTAGCCCCAGTTAAATTAAATCATCAATGGGGATATATTAATCGGGATGGTGATTGGGTAATACAGCCAGAATTTGGGCGGGCTTAAAATTTTATTTATGGAGTTGCTAAAGTTGTTAAAGGCGACCAATATTATCTGGTTGATAACAGTGGAAATCTCACGTCAATTGTACCAAATTGGTTAGGATATTTACAATTTTCTGAGGGATTAGCCCCCTGGGGAACTGGAGAAGGGAAGGTTGGTAATTTGATTCAACCTCTGCGTTATGGTTATGTAGATACTACGGGAAAAACAATTATTCAACCTCAATTTTATGGGGCTGAACCTTTTTCTGAGGGGTTGGCTGTAGTACAGTTAAACGGTTACTACGATGGAGGAAGCTGGGGGGAAGCAAGTCAAGGAATGCCTCCAGAATCTTTGATAATTGTTCGCGGGGGGAAATATGGATATATTGCTAAACCTTGAATATCATCTGATGTTGATGAGATTAAAAGAGTTTTCAGTGGTGATAGCTTCGATAATGCTGAGGGGAGGGTGAGTTAGCGAGAAGGGAAAATACAGTAGTGTGTAGCCAGGGTCAAGAAATGATGTTGATTGGTGCTAGTTTTAGCTTAAACTATAGTTAAAATTAATTCACATTCGATTAAACAATGGCTATTAACAGGGTTAGAGTCGCTAAAGATAAAGCAGACCTAGTGCGAGATTTAACCGAATCCGAAAACAAAAGCGGCCCGTTTCAGACCTATGCAGATGTAATAGTATTCGCCGCCTCTGTAGGTATCCGCCACCAAAAGCGAGTACCGATTGAGGCTGTTTCTCAGAGAGATCCCGCGCCTATTTCCCTAGAGATATTCATTTCGAGGGGTTATGATTGGGTAATTAAACTGATAGCGATCGCCCATACTAAGGACAGCAAAACCATCTCACCTTTTGACCCAGAATTGGAAGCAGAAAGAGTGAAAATTTTTGAAGAATTTGCCAATGGTGGGCTAGAAATTTTACGAGAAGAATTTAGGGGGGCGGTAGATTATGGCGATCGCCTGTTATTATTGCTGATGTCGGAACGCGATCGCTTCAAAAAACCGGAATCAGAATTTGATCTGAGTCAATTTTTAGGCTAATTCAGCGGCGGTCACTCTTACCGTTGTATGCTTCTAGGATCGAGGGCATCTCGGAGACCATCTCCCAGTAAATTAAATGCTAAAACGGTTAAAATAATCAACAATGCTGGCGGCCAAATTAGCCAAGGTTGTAGCACCAAAATGGAAGCATTAGTAGCAGAAGAAAGTAAATTCCCCCAGGAAGGATATGGCTGTTGAATACCCAAGCCAATTAAACTAAGCACGGACTCAGAAATAATAAAACTGGGGATGGTCAGGGTAGCCGAAATAATCACATAGGTAGCTGTTTGGGGGAGTACATGACGGATAATAGTATAAATTGGTTGAGCCCCCATTACCCTAGCCGCTTGGATAAATTCGCGTTCTTTAATAGAGAGAACCTGTCCCCGAATGACTCTAGCTAGTCCCGCCCAACTAATAAATGAAATTATAATTACAATTAGTAAAAACCTTTGGGCGCTGGAAAGTTGGGGAGGAAGGACTGCTGCTAAAGCTACTAATAAATAAAGTCCGGGAATGGTCATTAAAACTTCCACTAATCGCATGGATATAGTATCAATCCAGCCACCAAAATAGCCGGAAATTCCCCCAACCAACATACCCAAGGGGAAAGCAATAGCAATTCCGACTAAACCGATACTGAGGCTGATACGACTACCAAAAACTAAGCGACTCAACTGATCGCGGGCTTGTTCATCGGTTCCTATGAGGTTAATATAGGCTGGACCCACTACGCCAAAAAGATGAAGGTCAAAGGGAATTAAACCTAAAATTTTATAGGGGTCTCCTTTGACGAATAACCGCAGAGGAGAAGGTTGTTCCCAGTCTACTATAGTTTGTCTTTGACCTGTTTCAATATCAACGGGTCCCTGAGTTGTGGGATAAACATGGAGTCCGATAAATTCTCCTTGAGGGTTGACCCAATGAATTGGGGTGGGGGGTAATAGGGATCCGTCTAATTGGGAATTATAGGGATTATAGGGAGCGACAAAATCAGCAGCGATCGCCATAATATAAAACAGAATCAGTATTCCAGCGCCCAATTTTGCCAAGGGATTTTTTTGTAGTCTTTGCCACCATTTCATAAACTTATTAACCTCACCTGCATATCTATCTATAACATCTGATGTTAGCATAAGAGATTACCGCTGGTGGGGGTTAATGACATTACAGGTCAATCCCAGCAGCATCTTTATCCATTCCCATCATTAGTGATTTCGGAAACCTGTAAGTTAGGAGAGTTGTCGATATCTTGGGGAAGATTAGTAAAAAAGGAACCGGCTTGGGGTGGTAACTGAGGGTTAAGGATGATTTCAATAATGCTCTTAATTACCCCAGTGATGAGAATAGCTAAAATTACTCCTAATAAACCACTAACTTTTCCTCCTAATAAGATGGCTGATCAAATCACTACCGGACTTAATACTGTGAGAATAGTATGACTCAAACCCCTATCCTAACTGCGATAATCGGGATTTACTTAACCCAATAGTCGTACCGTCACGCTCAATATGCACTCCATTAAATCTTAGCATACGGGACGATTGGTGCATATCCTTTAGCAACAAATCTTAATTATTGACGGGTTAATCAATAAACACAACTTAATCAATCTGTCAAATACCCATACCACCCCCCAACCAAACACCGATAGGGTAACTCCCTTGTGATAGCAGTCAATGGCAAGCCTATCGGTTCGTTCCTCACCATTGACTGCTATCACGTCGGTCGCACCCCCAAGAGTGTTTGTTTCGGTTGGGGGGGAGGGTATGTTTCAAAATCAACACGATAGCCGTAGGTAGCCGTAGAGGGGAACCTTCTAAGTAATCAATGTACAAAGATATTAGGCTGTCTTTCTATGGACTAGACCTATAGGTAAACCTATGTGCGATCGCTCGCAAGGTTATCTATGGGTCTGATTCATAATCTCCGGTGAGGGGAAACTATGAACTATCATCTACCGGAACCAACCCGATACCCCCAAACAACTTTTCAACTGGTGACAATTACCGGGATGGGACTCGATACCCACATAATCCTCAGCAAGTTTCCAATCTTTGTTGGCAATCACCCCGTGCGGAAACCGATACCAACATAATCAGTTCACCCCCAAAATCTTAGYCGTAGGTTGTAGGTAAAGCTATCTGTTAGGGGTAAAGTAGTTCTGGGTATTATCTGGACATGATAGGGTAAGCATTCATATAAATTTTTAACAGTCCGTTGCAACAGTCCGTTAGCCAAAAAATAAATAGACACCCCCATAGTCAGAAACCATAGGGGACCATTTAAGTTATTGGGGTAGCTGTTAGGTGTTAGCTGTTAGGTGTT
>NZ_PKGG01000400.1:0-2264 GCF_046480465.1 Arthrospira sp. PCC 8006 | reverse complement strand
GCGATTTTTACCCCGGCGCTTGTCCGGTAGCGATGACAAGCACTGGCGGAAAGAACCGACTAGAGTCTCAAAGCCACCTGGCTTTTTCAACGGCTCTGGCGCTCCTGGGTTTCTTAGATGTCATTACGATACAGGGATGCTGGGGACTTGAACAGGTTTTCGCCAAAATGAGAATTGCTGGACTGTAGGGGGTGCGTGTATGTTATGGTCGAAAGGGAAGTCGCCTTCCCCAACTCCAATTCCAAACCGTGCTTGATACTTTCACATCACACGGCTCCTGATGTGGACACCCTATTGTCAATAGGAACAGGGTTACAACCCCCTGCTTTGTGACTTCAACTTTGGGAGCTATATACAACACGTAGTCTCATGGATTTCTCCATTACTCTCGCTTTCGTCATAACACTCCTACTTATCGCAGTCTCTATATCCACACCGTGACTAGTGGGCATATCCCAACCATTACAGTTAGGCATTGGCTTTCAGTCACATCCTTTCCCCTTATAGGCATACGCTTACACTTTTCACTACTCAATAGACACAACACTACTGAGAGCCTAACAGGGGTTTAAACGTTCCGTTTATATGGGCATTCCATCTTTAGATTTGTTCTATCCACCGGGGTACTTAAAAAGGTCTGTGTAGGTAGTAAATACAAACTCCTACTTTTCCCCTTACCCTTTTGGGCGCAGCGTATCAAACCTATTTCGCTGCTTATTTATAACGATGGTTCAAGCCGAACATTCGGTTTCCCTAATCATGGATGGTTGGCAGTGGTCGCATCTGGTAGTAGGTTCTACTTCACGCCTTCCGTTCCCCGCTTCAATCCTGGGTTTGTGATTCCCAAAACTGGGGGTGGCTATCGCCTTTACTCTTTCCCATAATCGCCCCAAGTGGATTTTACTCCTCCTAAGTTCACCTGGACGGTAAATTTTGCGATTTCTTAAAATGGGATTGACCTTGAGTTTCCTGCCTTGCTCGTTTTAAGCCCGAGCGTTGGAACATATAAACAGTTAAGGGGTAACTGGGTTGAATCAGTTGATTCCCCTCTAGGAGGTTATTTCGAGCATTGCAGCCCTATTTCACTCCTAAACGTCTCGCACATATTTCGGTATATATAGCACAAGACAGTAAATACTAGACAGTAAATACAAAATAAATAGACAATATTTCCGGTTAGGAAACTATTTACTGTCTAGTAAATACTAGACAGTAAACGGGTTTATATGAATGCCTACCCTATCATGTCCAGATATTAACCAGAACTACTTTACCCCTAACAGATAGCTTTACCTACAACCTACGACTAAGATTTTTGGGTAAGGCGATTATGTTGGTAGTGACTGTTGGACGTGATGATTACCATCAAAGATTGGAGACTTGCTGAGAATTATGTGGGTATCGATTCCCATCCCGGTAATTGTCACCAGTTGAAAAGTTGTTTAGGGGTATCGGGTTGGAGCCGGATGATAGCCCATACTTTCCCCTCACCGGAGATTATGAATTGAACCCATAGATAACCGGATAGGCGATCGCCACCATACTTTCCTATGTTGATACTGAAAGGCGGTCTGATATCTTTGTACGTTGATTCCCTAGCGGGTTACCCCCCACCTACGGCTATCGTGTTGGCTTGGAATCATACCCTCCCCCCATAACCGGAACAAGCACTATTGGGGAAGTGACCGATGTGATAGCAGTCAATGGTGACGTTAGGAACCGATAGGCTTGCCATTGACGGGTATCACAAGGGAACTACCCTATCACTTGTCGGGTTTAGGGGGGTGATATGGGTATTTGACAGATTGATTAAGTTGTGCTTATTGACTGAGTAATCATCCTATTGACAGAATGATTTTCCGGTGCTAGGACTAGATTGTGGGTATTGCACAGTGAGGAATGATGAAGAGAACGGAGGAAGTTGTCCATGCTTCAAATAATAGATAAGTAAGCGAATTGATTTGTACAACATCTCAGTGGACTTGGAATAACACAAAGTTTTGCGATGTAGCCTGGCTAAATAGTGCCTCAGACGGCAGTTTTCTCCTTCTACTCTTGTCATAGCCGTTTTGCTGACTAGATGATTGCAATCCTCAATTAAGCAAGGATAAACTTTGTATCCGTCCGTAATATATAGAAAACAAGCCCAGCCCTGAATCATGTGCCATAATGTGGTAAAAGCCAGCAAGGAGCGGTCGCCTATGACAAACTTCAGAATTCCAGGCAGTTTGGTATTCACAACTGTCCAGACCCAGATGGTTTTT
>NZ_PKGG01000503.1:0-702 GCF_046480465.1 Arthrospira sp. PCC 8006 | reverse complement strand
CCGATATTAATTAATGCTTGTTTCCCCAGATCTAGTGGCAATGGTTGCCTTTGATGTCGTGTCAGGATACCTATCTCTGTAGCCAGGTGGCGGCGTTTTTTGTACCTGCTTTCATTAACTGTSACATCACTATGATTTCTSGTACCACCCGTCATCGCATACACGCGACCATCGATTAACTCATGCTTTTCGAGTTGTTGCTCCTCCCAAGCAAAATACTCCTCCGGCGTAAAGTACGGCCCTTTTTCTTTGGCTGCAATCATAGCTATCTCCTAGTTGAAAAAGACGAACACTAACTCAAACCTGAAAACCTAATCCTCGCCAATTCTCCCGAATTGCCGCCAGAGGCGGTGCCGACTCCTTCAGCTTGCCAATGGTCGGCTGCTTGGCGTTGGCTTGCCGCTGATTGGACAAAAGGCGATCGTTTACCTTTGTAGCAAAATACCAAGAAATCCGGTTTCTGGGTCTAGTTCTATATTAAGCATGAATCCCGAAGTTATCGTTGGGCAGGAGAAAAGCGATTCAAACTCCCGTCTATACAATAATTTTTGGACTCATTCTTGACCTAATCCTTAAACCGATTTAAGTTGGCGAGTCGCTATATGGAGAGAAAATCCGGGTCTCTTTCTAGGTATTGCGGCAGTCGCCACGAGCGCGAGGGGTTGGGGGACAACCACCGTAACGGAGGGATAGCTAAACGGG
>NZ_PKGG01000361.1:0-3201 GCF_046480465.1 Arthrospira sp. PCC 8006 | reverse complement strand
AACGACTTAATCACCTATCGCCAAGTGTTTAAAGAGATGGAAGATGATTACTTTAATGGGGTACACAAGAACACTAAACGGAAGCGCTCTCGCGATATAGCTAGTGACGTTAAGTCATTTAAAGCCTGTTTCCTTGATGTATTTAACAAAGTCACAGACTGGGATGATTATGTTAACTGGGAGGGTATCAAGAAAGCACTGTATAGCCCGTTACAGGACGGTAGCAACCCGATAGGTAGCAAAACCTTTAAAGACAGATACTACCGATTAAAACAGGTAGCAGAACACGCTGGCTGCAAAAAAGCACTAGAGAAACTAGAAAAGATTAACCCTACCCAAACAGTGTTTACTGAATCCCAGAGTGTAGACTTGGATACCTTGCTAGGCTTGCTAGACAAGGAGCGTAACACTGATTATGAGAATTCAAGGGAACGTCAAGCACGTGATGGTTGGTGTTGGGTGTCGGCAATGTGTGCTTTATATGGATTGAGACCATCAGAGATTGCAGCAAGTCAGAACCTAGATAAGACAGTCAAGATTGACGGCATTACTTTCCCGGCCATATCTGACCCTAACAACCTTGAGTTAGTGCTGGTTATTGGTGAGTTTACTTACTTTGGCAGTAGCACCAAAACAGGTCAAAGGTTAGCAATACCAATGTCAAAAGACAAGGCTTTGATTAACCGCCTAGGAATTCATAACGTCTGTTTACCTATTACAAACGCCAAGGACCCTAGCGGTTTTAATGATAATCATCGTAAATGGCTTAAACACCATAAGTGGGGATTTACTCAAGCATTAGCTTTTCGACATCTAGCTAATCAACTGGGAGAAATGAACGGGATACCACAAGAAATCAGGGCACGCTGCTTTGGACATTCGGTAGCGATTAATGACAGCAAATACAAAAAACGTCGCAACCTTGCCACAGAGTTAGGTATCTTAACACGCCACCACCGACAACCATTGCCACTAGATATGGCAAAGCAAACACTACTCAATCATGGTATTGACCCAGAATCACCAGAAATGAAAGCAGGACTTAGATTAATCTATCAGTTAGACGATTAACCCCCAATAAACCCACAACACAATACCCTCTAGGCTAAATACCTAGGGGGTTTCTTTTACACTATAGCACCAGACAGGAAAGTTAGGACGTATAATGGAGAGGACGAGATGACTAAGAAGACCAAAAATGCCAGCCCCCTATAGTTACGACCTCAGACAAAAAGTTATTGATGCAATTGAACTAGACGGTATGCCCAAAACAGAAGCCAGTCAAGTTTTCCATGTCAGCCGGAACACTATCAATCTCTGGCTGCAAAGAAAAGCACAGACCGGAGACTTCCTCCCTAAACCTAATCACCGACCTGGCAATAACCACAAAATTACCGACTGGCATAAATTCAAGGCTTTTGCCCAAGAGCATGGCCACAAAACCTCCGCTCAAATGGCTGAACTTTGGGATGACGACATCTCTCCTSGCACCATATCCAGAGCCTTGAAGAAAATTGGCTTCACCAGAAAAAAAANCTTACGGCTACCAAGAAGGTGATGAGCAACAGCGAGAGGAGTTTATTGCTCAGATTGAACATATGGAGYCGGAAGGGTTGGTTTACCTCGATGAAGCTGGCATGAATAGTCAAGACTCGGATTATCCTTATGGTTACTGCCAGGAAGGACAACGCTTCGATGCCCTCAAATCAGGGAAGAGGCAGGGCAGGGTGAGCTATATGGCCCCATGGTGTCATCAACAACTCTTAGCTCCCTTTACCTTTGAGGGTTGTTGTAATCGGACAGTGTTTGAGTTGTGGTTGGAGTTCATCTTAATTCCAACACTGAAGCCAGGTCAGACTCTAGTATTGGACAATGCAACGTTTCATAAAGGGGGGCGGCAGGCTGAACTGGTGGAGGCAGCTCAATGCCGTTTACTCTATCTACCACCTTATTCGCCAGACCTCAACAAGATAGAGAAATGTTGGTCGTGGTTGAAAGCCCGCATTCGCCATTGCACGTGAGCAGTTTGATTCTCTCGATGATGCCATGGATTATGTTCTCAAGGCTGCGTCCTAACCGTATTGACTAGTGCTATACAAAGCAGGGGGTCGTAACCCTGTTCCCATGACAAAGGGGTGTCCACATCAGGAGCCCTATGAGGTGAAAGTCTCAAGTACGGTTTGGAATGGGAGTTGGGGAGGGTGACTTCCCTTTCGACCCCTACCCTTTTGAGGGTGAAGGATGCGACCAGAAGCCAAAGCCCAATTGTCATGGTGGGGATATGCCCACAGGTCGCGGTGTGGATATAGATACTGCGATTAGTAGGAGTATTATGACGAGAGCGAGTTTAAAGACTACGTGGTTGTATACAGCTCTGAAAGTTGAAGTTACAAAGCAGGGGGTCGTAACCCTGTTCCCATGACAAGGGGTGTCCACATCAGGAGCCGTGTGAGGTGAAAGTCTCAAGTACGGTTTGGAATGGGAGTTGGGGAGGGTGACTTCCCTTTCGACCCCTACCGACAATACTTTACCACATCTGATCTAATTGAAATAGACCACATTGTACCTCGAAGCCTTGGTGGAAAGGATGAATACAAAAACCTTCAATTATTACACCGCCACTGTCATGATGATAAGACGGCGCTAGATAACGCCAACGCTGTATCCTTAATAATGGAACAATCAGATTAGGAGCCGTATGAGGTGAAAGTCTCAAGTACGGTTTTGTATGGGAGGGGGAGATGGCGACATCTCTCTCGACCCCTACTTGTCAATGTCCTTAGCAGGTAATGGCCAATTAGGACTTTGGGTTTGAGTCTTGCATACTCTCGATGTGCTATGCTATCATAAACCACTAAGGTGCGAGACGTTTAGGAATCAAATAAGGCTGAAATGCCTGAAATAACTTCCTAGTGGGACTTTCACCCCTTGGTGAAATATAAGGAACTCATACCCTGACCATCCCACAACTGTTTATATGTCCCAAAGTTTGGTATAGAAATATACAAAACAAGGCAGGGAACTCAAGGTCAAAACGCAAAATCGGAAATCTTAACGATTCCTTAATAATTGCGGAGAGAGTAACGGCGATGTGCGAGACGTTTAGGAGTGAAATAGGGCTGCAATGCCTTAAATAACCTCCTAGTGGGACTTCCACCCCTTGGTGGAATATAAGGGATTCGCACCCCTGACCATCCCATA
>NZ_PKGG01000545.1:0-492 GCF_046480465.1 Arthrospira sp. PCC 8006 | reverse complement strand
CGCAATGAAGGACATTCTTGTCACCTGCCCGCCGATGCTGGGCCAGTTCGACCGTTTCGTGGACCTGGCCGCCGGCAAGGGGCTGAAACTGCATCGCGCGCAAGTCACCCAGACCCTGAGCGAGGACGAGCTTTGCGTCCTGCTGCCCGGCTATGACGGCTGGATCATCGGCGACGACCCGGCGACCCGCCGGGTGTTCGAGGCCGCGCGCGCGGGGCGGCTGCGGGCGGCGGTGAAATGGGGCATCGGCGTTGACAATGTCGATTTCGCCGCCTGCAAGGATCTGGGCCTGCCGATCATCAACACGCCGGGCATGTTCGGCGCCGAGGTTGCCGATGTGGCGGTGGCCTATGTCATCGGGCTGGCGCGTGAGCTGTTCGTGATCGACCGCGGGGGGCGCGCCGGCGGCTGGCCAAAACCGGCCGGCATCAGCCTGAACGGGCGTTGCGCGGGCGTGGTCGGCATGGGCGATATCGGGCGCAACACGATCAC
>NZ_PKGG01000440.1:0-1647 GCF_046480465.1 Arthrospira sp. PCC 8006 | reverse complement strand
ATTGACASCAKAACCCCCAGCGACAGGGAAAGAAAGAAAGGGCGGGTTTATTGATATTCCGGTGGGGAAATGTCATTGACAACAGAACCCGCCCCTACCATTATTAATTATCAATTAATGACCGGGTGGGGCGGGTTTATTGATATTCCGGTGGGGAAATGTCATTGACACCATAACCCCCAGCGACAGGGAAAGAAAGAAAGGGCGGGTTTATTGATATTCCGGTGGGGAAATGTCATTGACACCATAACCCGCCCCTACCATTATCAATTATCAATTAATGACCGGGTGGGGCGGGTTTATTGATATTCCGGTGGGGAAATGTCATTGACAGCAGAACCCGCCCCTACCATTATTAATTGTCAATTAAAAATTCTTGAATAATTTTCAGGTAATTTTTAGGGTCTTCTAACATGGGAAAATGAGCAGTATTTGGCAAAATAGTAAGCTGAACGTTAGGATTGAGAGTAGCCGCTTGTTTAGCCATTTCCATAGGGATAATTTGGTCATATTCCCCAGCTACCAAGAGGGTAGGAACCGTCAATTTTTTAAATTCTTGAGGAAACCATTGGGTAGCTTCTTTGCTGACGGATGTTAAGACAGTACCATAGGCGGCGGCAAAATCTGCTAATAAGAAATCCTCTAAAAACTCTCGGCTGACCTGACTAGGTAAGGGACGATGCAGAAATCTCGCCATAAATATTTGATGAATTAACGGCAGTTTTGCCATCCATTTTGGGCGAAACATGACCACATAGCGACTAAATTTATGGAAAGTTGTAAATGATTTTTCATCATATTCAAAAATCCCACTACAGGTTAAGATAGCCCGAACTACCATGGACGGATAAAGATTCATAAAAATGGCAGCAACGGAAGCGCCCATAGAGTGAGCGTTAATATAGACTTGTGGAATATTTAAAGCCTGTAAAAGGGCGGCTAAATCCTGAGCATATTCGGTTAATTCATAACTTCGATCGCCATCATTTAAAGCAGGTCGATTAGACCGACCAAAACCCCGCATATCATAAAGTAAACAATGAAAGCGATCGCCCAAAGCCATAGCGGTACTTTCCCAMTAGCGACCCGACCCACCCCAACCATGAATAAACACCATAACCGGCTTAGAACTTTCTAAATGGTAGGGAGTTCCCACCCATTGATAATAGTGTTCTACGCCATTAATAGTAATATAAGAACTATCGGGCTGCTGAGTTAAACTAATCATCAAGCTATCAATTTGGTAATTTGCCAAGTTTTTTTAATATAGCAAATATTGCCTCAGATGCAGTCATAGGAGAAGCTGTTTTTAAGCCAATTAACCCAGTTTCCAGCCACCAGCCCCAGGTCTGGTGAGGAAATCGCCACAAGTCCAAATGTTCTACAGGCGGATCAGCATAGAAACCACCATCACCGGCACCTAATAGCCCAGAACTCCAGTGAGTAAAGCGATCGTGACTGATACGGTAAAAGGGAAAATTCCCGACCCGACCAACTCCCCAACCATCAACGGCAATTAATCCCCTCACCTGACCCCCTGATTGTTGCCATCTGTAAGCGCCTACCATAGCAGCCACCACACCGGCACTAAAGCCAATAAATATCAATGGTGTCAGAAGGCGATCGCCAAGATTATCCTGTAAACAC
>NZ_PKGG01000037.1:0-33111 GCF_046480465.1 Arthrospira sp. PCC 8006 | reverse complement strand
TATGTTAGCCACCGTGCCCTACAAAAGCAGCTTTACCCAAAAGACCACCCGCTGTATATTTACCCCACCCAGAACAGCCTCAGAGCCATCTCTCGTAGTGATATTCAGAATTTCCATAGAACTTATTATCGCCCTGATGGGACAGTTTTGGTAGTGGTTGGAGATTTTGATTCACAGTTGATGCGATCGCAAATCGAAACCCAATTGGGCTCCTGGAAAAACCAAACCACCGCCCGCAAAAATCCCTGGCCTCCCGTTTCCCTCCCCGCCAAATTTGTCTGGCTACAGGAAGAGATACCCGGTCTAGTGGAGTCAGTCACAGTCATGGGACATCCTAGCATAGACCGCCACGATTCCCGCTATTATGCAGCCCTAATTCTTAACCACATCTTAGGTGGTAGCACCTTGTCAAGTCGCCTAGGACTGGAATTGCGCGATCGCCACGGACTCACCTATGGCGTGTATAGTTGGTTTAATTGCGCCTGGGGTTGGGGTTCTTTCAATATCGAAATGCAAACCGCACCGGAAAACGCAGCATTAGCAATCGAGAAAACCCTCGCCCTACTCAAACAAGTTCAGCAACAGGGAGTTACCCCCTCCGAAGTGGAAACCGCTAAACATAGTCTAATTTCTAGCGATCGTGTAGCTTTGGGAGACCCAGACTTTCTCGCTGGTATAATCATGTGGAATGAAATCTTCCAATTTCCCCCCACAGAACTTAATCAATTTTACCAAAAAATCGACGCGGTAACTCCCTCATTAGTTAACCAAGTCGCCCGGGAACTGATCCACCCCGATCGCCTAGTTGTTGTCACTTCCAAACCAGCTATTCCCACAGCCTCCGTAGGGCGTGTCACCACCCCCAAATAGAAGCAAACTAACCCACAGCTTTGAGGGTGCATCATCACCAGCAAATCCGCAGAAACCCCCGCTGATTAGCTACTAAATGACGCACCCCGTAAATACCTAATCAATTATTATTGATTATAGCGATTCGGTGGATTGGTGAGGTACTTTTCAAAGCCTCCTTCGACAAGCTCAGGACAAGCCTCTCCCAATAGGGGAGAGGGGTTTGGGGTGTAGACGCGCAGCGGCTTCTCTTTGAGTGGGCTGTACCTTAATGGATATGAGAAACGCTATATCCACCAGAGTAATTAGATAATTCCCGTTCCTTTACCTCGGTTATCTTCAGACATAGTTAACTTACCTTCTTCGTCCGTTTCATTAACTTCTTTAAGGGTTTCGACTCGTTCGGCTTGTTCCGCCTGTTCTTGTTCGCGTAAATCACCAGGTTCCTCAACGTACATTTCTGGTTCAATGGCAAAATTATCTAATAGTCCTTCTCGACTTATACGATAACCAGCCGTAGTATCTGTAGTTCCTTCCGCCGCGTCAGGAGTCTTTTTAAAGTTCTCGCCTTCTCTTTCCATGCGGGCGGCTGTTTCCGCCGACATAATGTTGCGATCGTAGTTAGCACCTGCTGTAGCTTGATTATTTTTTTGAGTTGCCATGATTTAATTTTCTCCAATTTAGTGCTAGAATAGTTAAGTTGTCTTGTGTTGCTGGGTGAATGAATTACCCTATTTATTAATGTTGGGAACCACATTCGGGCGTTCTTTATCCTCCCAACCGACAGGACGCTTAGAGTTATACCAAGCAATAGAACCAATAGAAGCTGCTGCAATAAACCCTACTACTAAGGATAAAGTGGCAGCCACTGGAAAATGAGGCGCATTTGTTGCCACTTCACCTAAGACTAAATTAATATCCATAAACAGATATTTTCCTCACAAATCAGCATTAACCCCATACTATCGGTTAATCTCTATCGGGTCTTCTACCTGTGGTGGTACATTAATCATCAATTGCATCATCCTAAAGTTCAATACCCATCATTAGTAGGGTGCGTCAGATACTGCCAAGCGAATAAATAGCCGATAATTAATTGCTGACGCACCGAGCCCATCATTAGTAGGGTGCGTCAGATACTGCCAAGCGAATAAATAGCCGATAATTAATTGCTGACGCACCGAGCCCATCATTAGTAGGGTGCGTCAGATACTGCCAAGCGAATAAATAGCCGATAATTAATTGCTGACGCACCGAGCCCATTATTAGTAGGGTGCGTCAGATACCGCCAACCGAATAAATAGCCGATAATTAATTGCTGACGCACCGGAAAAATCATCTATTATTCTCTACAACTGATTAATTTCTTTGCGGAGGGCCGTTTCCACCCGTTGCCATTCAGCCTGGGTTTCTGCAAAGCGTTCAACCGCACTACCAGTAACAAAACATTCCACCTCTGGGCTATCACTTTCCATCCCCGCACGTCCCATATATTCAAGTTCCTTGCAAAACTCAGAAAATCTAAGGGCTCCCAGTTGTGCGCTACTAGATTTTAACGTATGGGCGGACTCTTTTAAGCCTTTAGGGTCTTGGGCATCAATAGCTTTACGCATACCATCAATATGTTGGGGTGCTTCCTGTAAATAGGTAGCAATTAGCAAATCGACAAAAGGATCATCTTCATCATCATATTCCCTGAGATTTTCCAAAACCTGATGATCTATGGGACTATTATCGGTCATTAATTCTTCCTCAACAGTATGATTATTGAGAATTTTGTGCCCATTAGCTTCAGTAACATCAACAACCATAACCTGTCCATTGGGACTACCCCCATTTGTACTTTGTTGAGGGATGGTTGTAGATTTAACCCGATATCCATTTTGAGCAGATACTTCGTGAACTTCAGTTACCGTGGGAGAAATGGGATGACATTTAGCTAAGGCTTCAGCTAAAGCCTCCCGGCGCACAGGTTTAGTAATATAATCATCCATACCTGCATTCAAACACATTTCGCGATCGCCTTGCATAGCATTAGCAGTCATCGCAATAATTCTAGGTTTCCGTGGACCCATATCGCTACCATCTGAGTAGGCGGCGCAGATATGTTTAGAAGTCTCCAAGCCATCCATTTCCGGCATTTGTACATCCATCAAAATTACATCATACTGTTGTCGGTTTAAGGCATCGAGAACCTCCAACCCATTACCAGCAATATCAGCGCGATACCCCAAACGTTCTAATAGTTTAATCGCTACTTTTTGGTTAGTGACATTATCTTCAGCCAATAAAATCCGCAAATTGGCATGAGGTTGAGGAATTGCCGGGTCATAGCCAGACTCAGCATTCTTAATATGATAGTGTTTTTCAATAGTCTGGCTATCAGCAAAAATCTGCATCAGGGTATTGTAAAACTGAGATTGTTTGAGAGGCTTGTTAACCAATCCCGCCACATTAACACCCTGGGCTTCTAGTCGTCGCAGTGAATCGGTATTGCTGGCATAATTAAACATGACTAAATTAAAAGGTTTTTGGCGGTATTTACCAGCAATCATCTGTTTTTCTAATTGGCGAATACGACTCGCTAGGGTGGCTTCATCCATATCAGGCAAATTGATACCTAAAATAATCAAATCTAATTCGGGGTTATCATGCAAAACCTTTAAGGCATCAGCGCCAGTTTTGACGCGCACGGGAACCATACCCCAAGATTTAACCTGACGGATAAGCAGTTTTTGATTAATGTCGTGATGTTCAACAATTAACACTTTCTTACCATGAAGGAAATCATCACTAAATTCTCCCAAATCGGGGGTATTAAATCCGCTACAAACTATGGTAAAATAGAAGATAGAGCCAGGTCTGAACACCTGTGGGCGCACAAAGTCGGGGGGAGGATTTCCGGCGACACTAGATATCAAAGATGAGGTTTCATCGTGATATTCATCGAGCAAATTTACCCAACTAGCCACCCACATTTTCCCATTCATTAATTGACTCAACCGCTGAGAAATTGCCAAACCTAAACCCGTGCCTCCATATTCCCTAGTGGTGGAAGCGTCAACTTGAGAAAAGGCTTTAAATAGGCGATCTATCCGGTCGGGAGGAATGCCAATTCCGGTATCTCTGACTTCAAATTGCAGGACGTAATGACTTTCAGTAAAATCAGAATCATCAAATTTTTTGACATCTTTTTTGGCATCGGGATGGGTAGCTTTCACTGCTAAAATTACCTCGCCTTCGGAGGTAAACTTAATAGCATTACTGACCAAATTAACCAACACTTGACGCAGGCGAGTGACATCACCCAGGATAGTTTTAGGAGTGGAAGGATCTATGATATAAGCCAACTCTAAACCCTTTTCGGCGGCGCGCCCAGACAGCAATTCTAGACACTCTTCGAGACAGTTACGGAGTTTAAAAGGTTGCTTTTCTAGTTCGAGTTTACCAGATTCAATTTTGGAGAAATCTAGGATATCATTAATAATGGTTAAAAGGGCATCGCCACTGGTGCGGATAGTTTCGACAAAATCTCGCTGTTCGGGGGTTAATTCCATATCTAATAGTAACCCGGTCATGCCAATTACTGCATTCATAGGAGTGCGGATTTCGTGGCTCATGGTTGCCAGAAATTCACTTTTAGCACGACTAGCAATTTCGGCGGCGAGTTTGGCTTCTTCTAAGGCTTGATTTTTGGCTTCGAGGGCGCGATGGCTTTTGACTTCGGCTTCTAGTAATTTGGCTTGGGCGATGGTAATTCCTACTTGGGAGGCGACATCTTCGAGAAATTCGATTTCGTCTCGGTTCCACTCGCGCATTTGTTGGCATTGATGCAACATAATAATGCCGTTGGGTTCGTCTTGATAGGAAGTGCGAACGGCTAACATGGATTTTAAGGCCATGCGACGACAGAGGGGAATGGAAGATTCCAGTAAAGGCTCGGAAAAAACATCGGTAGATGCGATCGCTCTATCAGAGGTGAGGAGTGCTTCAATATAGGGATTATAAGATACAGAAATTTCCAGCTTGAGGGTAGACTCATAGCCAGTTTCTAGGTATTCTGCCACACAGGTTAGGTGTGGGTAAGGTTCGGGAATATAGGTATAAATAGAACAGCGGTTAACAGCAAATACCCGACCAATTTGGCTGGCGGTAGTTTGAAATACTTCTTGGGTTTCCAGTTTAGAGCGAACTTTATGGGTAATTTCTTTAAGTAATACTAGATGCTGATTTTGTTGCTGAAGTGCTTGCGCCGCCTGTTCGCGAGCAATTTCACTACCAATATAGGTAGCCATGAGTTTCAGGATTTCCTTTTCAATGGCTCGAAATTTTGAGCGGGGCTGATAACTCAGGAAACTGAGGGTTCCATAGTCTCTACCACTGACGGTGACTTTTACGCCTAGATAGGCTTCAAAACGGCGCACAGCGTAGGCTGGGTGGTCTTTCCAGGGGGAATTCTGGAGTGATTCGATACCTACTACCTCATCAGACCCGGCGGATTCTCCTTCTAAGGTTTGATGGAGGGCGAGGGTATCGCCTTTGGCAAATCCGAAGGTCAAATTTTCAGGAATACGGGTGGCGATCACTTCATAGCGCCCCCCCCAGACGCGCCCTAGCAGTCCTATTTCCACACCAAAGCGATCGCATCCCATTTGTAAAAGACGGGTGATACGGGTATCAAAATCGGCGTTAGAACCAATAGTTGCTTCATAAAGCTGAGTCATCGCCTCGGATCTTTCTTGCAATTCGTTGGGCCAGGTGCATTGTGGGGGGACAGACGGGACCGGAACCCTCGGCGAATTTTTAACTTCTGGCTGGGACTGAACTTGCTGGGCGAGTTTAGCTAGGGCGGCGTGCATCGATTGGGGACGCAATGCACCCATAAGGATGGTGCTAGGGGACATAACGCTGATGGGATAGTTGCGCTCATCCATCACTACTAGGGGTAGTTGGTGATAGTATTTCCCCATAACTCTCAGGGCGGCTCCTAGGGTAATGCGCGATCGCACAATTACGGCTGGGTTATTACAGATGCTATGGGCTGGGGTTGTGTAAAAATCCACCCCTAAAGCTACCAGGGTGAGAATATCTTGGCTGGTGACAACTCCCACTAATTTAATCGCCTGTTTATCGGAATTGGGTGCTGATGTGTTCTCTGGGGGGGGGACGGTTTCCGTGACAACTACAGATGGCACTCTGTACCTGGACATTAACTTAGTTATATGGAAAATCGACGAGGAGGAGGGGGCGTGAACTAGCCTAGATGTCTGATTGTTGGCAATTTGACTCAGTTGGATTACGTCTTCTGGTACAAAGGTCTGTTGGGACTGAGGAGCGACGGACGAGGGACGACGACCATTGGCAGAATAGGATGATGACTGAGGCTTTTTCTGGCTTTTATTGCTCCGAGATAGACAGAGGAAATTTTCCGGACAGATCATCCCGGTGACTTCCCCCCGATCATTGACAATGGGTAAATGGTGGATCTGGTTTTGCTCAAAGTAAGCAAACAGGGTAAAGATATCGGTCAGGTCCGACTCTTTGGCGCTAATCACAGACCGAATCATAATCCGAGAGATGGGAAACCCACAGAGGCGATCGTTAATTGAGCAAAGTTCCACGATATCCTGGACTGTAAAAATCCCCACCAATACAGAATATACTTCCTGAAGAGTGGTGTGATCACAACTAACCACTTTTTCCGGTTTTTCTACAATCAATACATAGCTTGACCTGTTGCTACTCATCAGCAAAATGATATCTTCGACAAGAGTATCTGGCTTGGTCGTCAGGGGTTTGCGGTTGATTGCTTGAAAAATGGAGGGAATAAACATGGGACAGCTTCTGGTGATTGGGATTGGATTCGGTGAGATAGGGAGTGATGGAACATCATTGACTCAAAATGACAAGGGGGCTTAGTGGTTGGGGGGGGTAAAACCCCCTTTACTATCTCCAGGATAAATTGTATTTGGGGTAAATGTCTGATCTATTTTCCCTTGCATCGGCCCTAATCTATATAAAATAAAGATTAGGGCTACTTTCAGGGAATCTGAGGGTCATAAATTTCAGCTTACTGATCAGGCTACATCTCCCTTAGAGATTTCCCCCCTACTACTATTGTCAACTTAACCGCCCAGTATTCCCAAATAATCCCTAGTTGGGATCGTTGATGGTCAATGGTATGCTGGGGAATAACTTAAACTCAAGGTTATACACTGCCCACTATCTGCTTCTATGGCTATTTTGGATTCTAAAGGTCGCTTGTTCGCAAAGGTGAGCATTCTCGACCTCGGCGCTGCGGCTGTCATTTTGCTGGTGATTGTCGGAATTTTCTTTTTCCCGGGAACTTCTGGGTCGGTGGCTCAAATTGGGGTCACGACTAAACCTGTGGAAGTTGATGTAATTGCTTTGGGGATGCGTGGACGTAATCCCCAGGATTTTCTCAAGGCTGGAGAAAAGACTAATCTGATTATCCGTAACCAACCCTATGGACAGGTGGACATTAAAGCGGTTGAGTTTCTACCTCGGACTATCCCAGTTACCCAACCTGACGGGAGTTTGAGGGCTCTACCTGACCCAACGGCTGATTTTATTTTCAGTAACAATATTTTGCTCACTTTGGAGGGCCAGGGTCAAGTTACTAATACGGGTCCGGTTTTGGGTAATGTCAAAATTCGCATTGGTAATACGGTAGAACTAGAGGGAAACACCTACAATTTTAACGCCAGTGTGGTTGATATTCGAGTCCAGGATTAATGGTGGGTTGATTTCATGCGGATTAAAATTTGTGGCATAACCCGACTTGACCAAGGACAGGCGATCGCCTCTTTGGGGGCGACTGCTTTGGGGTTTATTTGTGTTCGGGCTTCCCCTCGCTATATCCACCCAGACCAAATTCGGGCGATTACCTCTGATCTACCAGACAGGGTAGACCGGATTGGGGTTTTTGCTAATGCCACTTTTGAGGAAATCTGGGAAACTTTCCATCAGGCTAAATTAACGGGGGTACAACTTCATGGGGATGAATCCCCCTTATTTTGCGATCGCCTACGACAAGAACTTCCCCATGGTGAGTTAATTAAAGCTATCCGGGTTAAAACTCCGCAATCTCTCACCCTAGCCAACAGCTTTATTCCCCATGTAGATGCTTTGCTGCTAGATGCCTATCATGGTCAACAGTTGGGGGGGACTGGTCTCACCATAGATTGGCAATCTTTGGGTGAGTTTCGCCCTGCCATACCCTGGTTTTTGGCGGGGGGACTTAATCCTGATAATATCATTGAAGCCCTTAGTTGCCTAAACCCTGACGGGATAGATTTGTCTAGTGGAGTAGAGCGATCGCCTGGAGACAAGGATATTGCTAAAGTTACTCAACTATTTGAGAAGTTAAACCTGACCAAATCCCCCTTTCATCCCTCGGAAAATTTGCTATAACTCCTGATTAGATTGTACCATTAATCAACAGAGAAAAACAACTATACCCCTCTGGGGAATGAGTATCTAATGACTACTGATCAACCCCTTGGTTCTGTGATTCAAGGTTCCTTGACAAAGGGACTGGAAGTGCGACTACACGCCGATGTTTCCGTCGAGGACATGAGAGTTGGTAAGTTTTTGGTAGTCTATGGAGTGCGATCGCATTTCTTTTGTTTACTAACTGATGTCTGTCTAGGAACCTCTAGCCCCCGCATTCTTAGCAATCCTCCACTACCGGAAAATGATTTTCTCCAAGCTGTGTTAGCCGGAAACAGCACCTATGGAACTATTGAACTTAGTCCCATGTTGATGCTGAATCGGGATGTCTGCGATCGCTATGATATTCAACTCAAAGTTAACGGAAATGGTAACGGTGCCGCCTCTTTTCAACCTAACACCAATACCGAAGAGTTTGAACTACTCCCCGTTAAAACTATCCCCAGCCACTTCTCCCAGGTCTACGAAGCTAAGGAAAGAGATTTTCGGGTGATTTTTGGCTGGGAAGATGACCCCCAACGACGTAATTTTGCGATCGGGGAACCTATTGATATGCAAGTTCCCGTCTGTCTCGATCTCGATCGGTTTGTGGAACGCAGTAACGGTGTTTTTGGGAAATCGGGAACCGGAAAATCTTTTTTAACCCGGTTATTATTATCAGGAATTATCCGTAAACAAGCGGCGGTTAACTTGATTTTTGATATGCACTCTGAATATGGTTGGGAGGCTGTATCGGAAGGCAAAAAATTTAATACCGTTAAGGGATTACGACAACTTTTTCCGAATCAAGTAGAAGTCTACACTCTTGACCCAGAGTCAACCCGCCGCCGGGGAATTCGAGACGCTCAAGAGTTGTATTTGAGTTATAACCAGATAGAGGTAGAAGATTTAAACTTAGTCCAACGAGAATTAAATCTCTCGGAAGCTGCTTTAGATAACGCTAATATTCTCTGTAGTGAGTTTGGTCAGGATTGGATCTCGCAACTGTTGGGGATGACTAATGAAGAAATCCAAATGTTTTGCGATGAACGCCGGGGTCATAAAGGGTCGATTATGTCCCTACAACGAAAGTTGATGCGTATGGAAAATTTGAAGTATATGCGCCCTACTTGTCCGTTTAATTATATCGATCGCATTCTTCAGTCTCTGTCAGCCGGAAAGCACGTTATTGTTGAGTTTGGTTCCCAGTCGGATATGTTATCCTATATGCTGGTAACTAATATGATTACCCGCCGCATTCACCAGTCCTATGTCCGAAAAGCTGAAACATTTTTGGCTTCTAAAAATCCTGGCGATCGCCCTCAACCTCTGGTAATTACCATCGAAGAAGCTCATAGATTTCTCGATCCAGCCGTGGTTAGGTCTACTATTTTTGGCACTATTGCTAGGGAAATGAGAAAGTATTTTGTCACCCTATTAATTGTTGATCAACGTCCGTCAGGAATTGACTCGGAGGTGATGTCTCAAATAGGGACTCGTATCACCGCTTTATTAAACGATGATAAGGATATCGATGCGATTTTTACTGGGGTTTCTGGTGGTCAAAATTTGCGATCGGTTTTGGCAAAATTAGACTCTAAACAACAGGCTTTAGTTTTAGGTCATGCCGTCCCTATGCCTGTGGTAATTCGCACTAGACCATACGATGAGACATTTTACCGCGAAATTGGAGATATAGCTTGGGAAGAAATGCCGGACGAGGTAGTTTTTGAAGCCGCTGCGACCGCCTTAGATGACCTGGGATTTTAGCGACGCTGCGATCGCTTTTGTTGCCAATATCGGAATAAGGGAAGACTCACAGTATAAATAGCGATCGCTGCTATTAATCCCATTACAGTCGATCCTAACAATAAAACCCCCGCCAATTCGGCCCCAGTTTCTACCAGTTCACTAAAGTCTTTAACTGATTGTAGATCGACATCATCAATCATTAGTGAAAATTGATTAATTCCTAGCAGCCACATTCCCACCTGAAAGTTAAAAAAGAACAGGGGAACATAAGTCAAGGGATTACTCACCCAAGTTCCCGCCACCGCTAGGAGTTTATGACCTCTTAAAATAACCGCAACCGCCACCCCGATAATCGCTTGAAACCCAAAAAATGGAAAAAAACCAGCAAACACACCCGCCGCCAGACCCCTCGCCAAATATTCTGGTTGTCCTCGCAGGCTAATTAACCGCAGATATACTAATCTTAACCACCGCCACCAATATACCCATATTCTTTTCTGCGGTGGATATTCAGATAATCGATACACAGATAGTTTCTCCTTGCTGTTATTTTTGCCATAGGAGTTTTTATTATACAACTTCTCCAGATTTTTGGGCATGATTTCATCAAATCATTGACAATTGAGCATTTTTCGGTGAATTGCTGAACCCATTAATTTTCTGGGGGTTCGGGGGTTGCCTCTTGCCTAATCCCAGCGAATATGCTATAATATATCCGCCACAAAACCGACATTAATTAGATTATCAAATATTCCGAATATATGTCAATTCCCCGTATCCATTCCGACACAATTGAGGAGGTTAAAGAAAGAGCTGATATTTATGATATCATCTCTGAAAAGGTGGTGCTTAAACGCCGTGGGAAAGACTTTGTGGGTCTGTGTCCATTCCATGAAGAAAAAAGCCCAAGTTTTACCGTGAGTCCCAGCAAACAGATGTACTACTGTTTTGGTTGTGGTGCGGCGGGAAATAGCATTAAGTTTTTAATGGAGTTGGATAAATCCTCCTTTTCTGATGTGGTTTTAGACCTGGCGCGACGCTATAATATCCCCCTCAAAACCGAATCGCCCGAACAGCATCAGGAGTTCCAAAAGACCCTTTCCTTGCGGGAAAAACTCTATGAGATTTTAGCGATCGCCACCAGTTTTTATCAACACGCACTCCGCCAACCCCAGGGAGAAGCAGCTTTAGAATATCTGAAATTTTCCCGCCGTCTGGGAGAGGAAACTATCCAGGAATTTCAGCTAGGTTATGCACCAGGGGGGTGGGAAAACATTTATAGTTATTTAGTCGAACAAAAAAACTTTCCTGTAGAATTAGTCGAAAAAGCCGGGTTAATTGTTCCCCGCAAAGCCGGGAATGGTTATTATGATCGTTTCCGCGATCGCCTAATTATTCCCATTTATGATATCCAGGGAAGAGTGATTGGTTTTGGGGGTCGCAGTTTAGGAGATGAACAGCCTAAATATCTAAATTCTCCCGAAACAGAACTATTTGATAAAGGGCGAACTTTGTTTTGTTTAGACAAGGCAAAAACGGCTATATCCAAACAAGATATGGCTGTAGTTGTTGAGGGTTATTTTGATGCGATCGCTCTCCATGCAGCCGGGATTAATTATGTGGTAGCATCCCTAGGAACCGCACTGAGTATTAATCAAATTCGTCTGCTGCTACGCTATACAGAATCCCAGCAAATTATCCTCAATTTTGATGCCGATGCAGCCGGGACTAAAGCCACAGAAAGAGCCATAGGAGAAATTGAAACTCTCGCCTATCGCGGGGAAGTAAACCTGAGAATTTTAAACCTTCCCAATGGGAAAGATGCCGATGAATATTTATATATTCACACCCGCCATGATTATCAGGATTTGGTAGCAAAAGCACCCTATTTTTTAGAATGGCAAATCAATCAAATTGTCGGCGGTAAAAACATCGAAAATGTCGCCGAATCACAGAGAATAGCCACAGCCATGGTGGAATTACTCCGCCGAGTCGAAGATTTAAACCAACGCACTGCTTATATTCAATCCTGCGCGGAAATTCTCAGCCAGGGTCAATCACGGTTAATTCCCATGTTAGCCGACAGTCTACGAAAACAGATTAATAAACCAGTAAATAAGCATCATCAAGCATCTACGGCTACTAAATCAAATATTATTTCCGCTAAACGTGACCGAACTCTGTTAGAAGAAGCCGAAAGTTTGTTGCTGCGGATTTATCTACACTGTCCAGAGTATCGACAGGAAATGATTAACGCTTTGGAGGCACAAAGTTTAGAATTTAGTTTAACAAAATATCGTTTTTTGTGGATGAAAATTGCGGAAATTGAGTTGAGTTTACAGGAACAGCAAGCCAGAGAAGATATTGATTTGATTGCCCAACTACAAAACTTTGATCGGGAACATTCATCAGAAATCTCGGAAGTGTCTCATTTATTCTACTTAAACGAAAATAATATCAATGATATTCAACGTCCTAGCATGGGGATTCGCACCGCCACAGCTTGCTTAGAATGGGTAATATGTGAAAAACGCTATCTTCAATATTTAGATAAGTGGAAAAACACTGATATTAAACTTAATTTAGAATTGGCTGAATACTATCAGCAGCAAATCTACGCCGAACAAAAACGCATGAAAGAATTAGAACAACTACGGATGGTTAAGTTTTCCGAGTTGACTTTTTAATGTGGTTTTTGAAAATAGCCTAAGACGGTCTCTGGTTAATTAAAAATGGTCTAAGAAACCGGATTAATTGTAAGAAAATTCTCATAAAATTATGGCTATCCTGATAGGGATAAAACCTCATGTATAGGGAAATGTAAACCCCTATACTAAAAACCTTTTGGCTATGTTAGCTAAAACCATGATTCTGTCTATTTATGCGATCGCAGGTATTTTAGCCATGACTCCCATGGTAGTCGCGAGTGAATTAAGAGAGGATCACCTATCAGAAGAGATCATCGAAGCCGCCTCCCGAGAGGAAGCGGAAGCCGATCGCATTCAGCAAACCAGACCCCCCAGAGGCTAATCAATTACAAATATTAGGATTAATCGCGGGGTTATCATTATGACGATTTAAATAATTTTGCAGGCGATCGCAAGCCTGATCAAGTAAATAATCAACCTGGTTAAAATTGCTATAATCCAACTCCCAAAACACCATGCGGTTATCAGCATCAGTAGCCACCAATATTTGGTCATCCGCACTAAAATTAACTGATAAAACCGGCTTAATTCCCACTTCCAGAGTCGTGATTAGCTGACCAGAACGATCCCACAGTTTCACCGTCCCATCCTGACTCGCAGAAGCCAGGATCTCCCCAGTTGAATTAAAACTCAAATCAAACACCACCCGGTTATGTCGTCCTATAGTAGTAGTTGTAATTGGTGTCCAGTCGGAAGTATTCCACAATTTCACCGAGCCATCCCCCGTCGCCACAGCCAGGAGAGTTCCATTAGGACTAAAAGCCACCTTAGAGAAGTGACTACCATGGGAAAGGTCGCGAATTAAAGAACCGTTGATATCCCAAATTTTAATAGTATTTTCACCCACAGAAGCCATGATTTTAGCTGGTTGATTAAAATCAATATCATTAATTCTATCTGTATGTCCAATCAGAGTAGTTTGTAATACTCCATTAAGATCCCATAACCGAATGATTTGATCATCACTAACCGAAGCAATTTTTTGACCATCAGGACTAAAACTGACAGTCCACACTGGGAAATCATGGTTGATAGTCCTTAAAACATCACCTTCTGTATTCCAAATTTTCACCGTTTTATCATTACTAGCAGAAGCAATTAGTTGACTATCAGGACTAAAGCTGATATTATTAACAGTATCGGTATGTTCATCAAACATTAGCCTAATATTTAGGGAATTAGTCTCCCAAATTATCGCCCTATTATTGCTAGATACTGAAGCTATTAACTTACTATTCGGGCTAAAAATAGCGTTATAAATATCACTAGGAGATTGCCAGACTCTGGGGAGGTTTTGTAGTCCCCAAAAACGGATAGAACCATCTGCACTGGCGGAAATTAGCGTTTGACTGTCGGGAGTAAAAATCGCCTGATTGACAGTATTTCTATGACCCCGGAGAGTAGAAACCAAAATTCCCTCATAGTTCCAAAGTTTGATAGTTGTATCGGTGCTGGCTGTCACAATAAGGCGACCATCAGCACTAAAATTAACGCTATTTACCGACTTTTCATGACCTGTTAAAGTTTTCGATAATGTTCCGTCAGGGTTCCACAGTTTCACCGTATTATCATTACTAGCAGAAGCCATAATTTGAGAGTCTGGACTAAATTTAACACTCCAAATTGCTTGGTCATGACCCTGAAAACTGTTGATTAATTCTCCCTGGCGATTCCATAATTTAATTACCCCCATTTCATCAGAGGAAACAATCAACTGTTCATCAGGACTAAAACTTACAGATAAAACCTCCGCTTCGTGTCCGGTTAATATGGCGATGGTGTCACCGTCACGACTCCACAGACGAATAGTTCTATCTTCACTCCCAGAGGCTAACTGCTGACCATCTGGACTAAAACTTAGCCATTGTATATCGCTGGTATGTCCTATTAGGGTGTTAATTAAAGTTCCATCAGGTCGCCAGAGTTTGATATTTTCATCCTCCCCCGCTGAAGCTATAATCGATTGTTGACCGGAGGAATGCGGACTAAAAACCACGCGGCGAATTTTGCGTTTATTGGCTAACCAACTTCCTATTAATTCCCGATTTTGGTTCCAGATCCTGATTGTACCATCTTGATCGCCTGATACTATTTGATCACCATCAGGGTTAACACTGACGCTGAGAATACCGCCAAAAGATTCGGAGAGGCGATCGCGTTCTCGGAATATATTATTAACTTCCCACAGAGAACTAGCCGTGCGGCGTTCAATTTCCGTAAGTGGTTCCCGTTGCAGAATTCTACCAGCTTCCATAGCAGTTAGGGAGGCTTTCAGTTGATCCGTTTCCCCTTTTAACAAAGCCAAATATTCATAATTAAACTTAGCTAATTTTAGCTGTTGTTCCTGGGTTTTAGTATTGAGCCACAACATTAATACTGCTATTGATAATAAACTCAACCCTATACATAAGCCAATCGTATTAACTAGCCTTTTCCTCAAAACTTGATTAATTTCGGTAATCTCCGCTTCGGCTTGCTGTCTTTTTTGTTTCTCCAGTTGCAGCTTAGAAACTAATTCACTACTCCGTTGTTCCCGAATAAAAGACACTAGGTAATCATGGACAAGCTGATAGCGTTCTTCTGGAATTTCTGGGAGTAAACAGACTAACCCAGATAACACAAATATTTTTAAGACTGTATCTAGTTGATCCGTGATTTTTAGGTTATCCGCTAAACTTTGTAAATCTCGATTCAAAGCATACCGAGTTTTTAAGGGTCGGTTGTTATATTCATCTGTCAGTAAATATAAGACTAATTCGGCGATGTCTTTATTTTCCGCACCACAGTCCGCCACTACTTCCTCTAAATAACTCTCTACTAACCGCCTTTTTGGTCCTTTTAGGCGATATTCTTCCAAGGTGGTGATTTGATTAGTGTAAAGTTGAGAACCGACAATTTGTAGTTCAATGGGTCGGACTTCTCCCGACTCTCCGGCTAATTCTTGTACCAGTTGCTTAATTAATTCCGGTTCTAAGATAAATTGAGTTTTAGCGGTTAAATTTTGAATAACTGAGGCGGCATCTTCCGGGACGAAATTACCTAAATAATAGAGAATATTCTTGTCTAAAATATTGTCGTTAACAGCATCAAAGTATTTTAAACGATTTCCTTCTAGCAGGTGGTGTAAGTAGTCCTGACGCAGTGCAAAAATAGTTTTAATATAGGGAATATTCAAACATTCCCGTAAAAATTGATAAAACTCTTCTCGCTTTTGGGGTTCTTTGGCGAACACAAAAAACTCTTCAAACTGATCGAAAATTAGAATAATCATTAAATTTCGATAATTCAGAACCTGTAGTTGGTCTAAAATTTCGGTCGGGTTAGTTAAAAAACCTGAGTCTAATTCACAGTTATCTAATTTGGATAAAGCTGTGGCGATCGCATTACTGAGTCCCCCCACCCAATTAGTGTAGGTTTTTTGATAAATCGGGATAACTTTCCGGGCTTGAATTAATGTATTTTGATTGTGAAGTTGGGGAATAATTCCGGCTTGTAACAAAGAACTTTTACCAACCCCCGATGGTCCATAAATTACCGTTAATTTATATCTGTCTTCCCCCAGACGTTTCATTAATTGGTCAATATCTTGCAATCTTCCCGAAGCCGTCATTTCGGAATTAATTAAAGTCTGATCGCCAGATTTGGGATAACTGGGATTAGTAATTAATTGGCTTTCCTGTAATGCTCCCGCACCGATAAAAGGCCGAAAACTAAACTGTTGTTCTATTTCCCGCTGTTGCTGTTTGACTTGATAGGCGGCGAGATATTCACCTTGTCTAAAATAGCTGTCGTGTAACTGGTGAAAAATTTTAATATATAGTTCTGGATCATAACACGGCTTCGTCAATTTCTGGGCGGTTTTTAAAGTAGCGATCGCCTCTTCATGTTCTCCCAAACCCTGTTGAGATCTCCCGAAACACAGCAAATACCATCCCCAATGATAAGAACGTTCCCAATCTAACTTGCGGAGATATTCGTATTGATTATGAACCTGGGAATTTTCCGATAAATTACTGTTGATAATTTCCAGAGATTTCTGTATAATATACTTAGCAGTTTTGAAGTTCCCATGAGCCAATTGTACTTCGGCTAAAAAGTGGTAAGCGCGAGCTGTCCTAAAGGAATGGGACTGGTTTTGATGCAAATCTAAAGCCCAATTAGCCACTTCGTCTAACTCTGACCAATTTTCCAAATAGTGTAATATTTCCCCCAAAGCGTTAATAAACTTAGCCACCAAATCCGGTCGATCAGCCGCCTCAAATTCCCGTAAAGACTGCCGATAATAGTCTGTGGCTTTAGCGCAGGCTTCCCACTTTTCCCCCCGGTTCATCATCCCATAGTAACGCCACCAAAAACCCAAATAAAACAGAACATGACCACAGCCTAAGCAGTTGTTAGTTTGCTGCCACAATGCTAAACTCCGTTCGTAATGCTGTAATGCTTCCTGAGTAGTATTATCGGCAATTCGACCTAGTATCAACTCTAAACTAGCTTCTAAATCCTGATCAAGAGTTACTCCCCGCTGTTGGAGATCCTGTTGTGCGGATTCTAGTTCATTGCGTAGGGGAGAACCCCTTTCCAACTCCAGGGTAGCCTCATCTAAAAAAATAGTTGCGCCGCTATCGAGTAACTGTTCTAAAATCTGATTAGTCGTCTGTTTCAGGAAGCCAATAAGATGCTCAGTTTCAACCTGGAAGTGAATTGTAGTGGCGAAACTATGAAAATCTGGGACTAAGCGAATCATCATCGACACCAATTGATCGCTGACCCACAAAATCAACGGAAACTCAAAATTGCGAAATTCCTCCCGCATTTGATTAGTCGCTTTGAGTACCCCTTGCAAATTATGCACCGACTCCAAGCCAAACACCATCAAAGCTGATGGCATTTCCCCCTCTAGGCTATCAAAAATGGTCGTATAGAGAGTTTTAGCCTTGGGGTCTAAAACTAATTCTCGAATGGGAAGAGGACAATCTACCCGCAACTGTTGCACAATAGTTTCCCGAACCAAACGGTAATTGCAACAGGCGAGAATCAACGAAAAATCACCCTGGAGGCGAGTAATACTGCGGATCAGAGTTCTGATCGCGTCTTGGTTAGCCTTTTCCCCATCGTACATTCTCAAATTCCATCACTTCTTGGTTAACCTGGTGCAACTTCTGCATCGCGCGATCGCACATCAACCTACTATCTAGCCGGGGAAAAGCGCTAAAATCATCTCAGCCTAGTTTCCCCTAAGCGATCGCATTAAACTCCTCACTTACCAACCGTCGCAGGATCTCCGTTACCTCTGCAGCCATACGAGCATCTAACCGGATTGATTCCTGATTATAATCTTGAAAATTGGTGATGGGAATAGCTCCCCGCAAAGTCATCGAGATAGTTCGTAATCGAGAAGGTTGTGTCGCCTGTCCAGTCTGGCTAGGAAGCCGATCTATAAACTGCACAAAGGCTACATAGGTGGTTTCAATGCTGTTGCGAACTTGACTAGGGCCATGTCCCAACTTCGACAGAATCACCGGAGCATAAATAACATCCGTCAATCCTAAAGCATCTAAGGCAACATCTACAAATCTAGCTGTATCCTGACCCAAAGCTGGAATCAGATATTTAAGGGTTTCCCAAGTCACCCCCGGTAGTTGAGCTTCCGGGGTTAGATGATAATGCCATCCTACCATAGAAATTATCCGAGTCAGATCATAGGCAGATAACAGATTCTGACCTCGCGGAGCATCCTCGACCGCAGATAATAGCACCTTTTGGCTTTTGGCATCCACCAATCGCGGATTTTGAATAAACGCATCCTCCCCGTAGTCCCCACGAAATTCTAGGTTTTGATTACCTGTGATTTTGATGAGCCAACGTTCCAAACCTGAACGGGACTCAAATCGTTTGAGCATCCCTGACAAGGCGTTAGAGGTGGCGATTTTTCTTCTGTAGCTGACGATATCCGCCATAGCATCAACAAAGGAAAAATCCGGCTTGCGGCCTTGAGGATCTCGAAATACCCAGTTCCCAATCTTAGCATCAGGGAATTTAGTATTTACCTGGGATAATATATTTAAGCCTGCTATAATCTTGGTGGTAGTGCGAAACTGGACACTCTCCAGGGCGTTTTTTATCATCCAGATAGTTTGGAATTGGTCATCAATAAACCGACCTACACAAACGCAAGCCTGTAGAATCTCCGG
This sequence comes from Arthrospira sp. PCC 8006, assembly GCF_046480465.1. Lineage (NCBI taxonomy): Bacteria > Bacillati > Cyanobacteriota > Cyanophyceae > Oscillatoriales > Microcoleaceae > Arthrospira > Arthrospira sp. PCC 8006. Next base: position 14,159 of record NZ_PKGG01000037.1, on the reverse strand, counting down.
GTCCAGGAAGTTAAGGTAGGTAGTGTTGATTTTGGGAACTTTTCCTCGACTAGGATAGGGGCTAAAATCCATGGGTTTTTGTTCCAAGTAAATCGGATAGTTGGAAAGTTCAACTTGATATGGGGAATTTTCAATCCCTCTATCCAAAAAGGCCAATTGGCTGGCATTCGCTTCCTGGTCTAATTCTATTTGCAGGAACTTCTCAAAAACAGCAGCCCGGTTTTTAGCTTGTGCGAGCAAGGTCTGGTTCATTGTGGTCTATTCGGGGTTGTGCATTTTCTCGAATGCGATCGCATTCCCAATCATATCATCGGCAGCATAAGTTAAGATAAGAGACAATGTACAATCTCATTATTGTTGCTCAATTGCTACATCGCTTATGTCTACTCTAGCACCAGTAAAAACCGAGTATGAGGCTGTCATAGGCTTAGAAACCCACTGTCAGCTTAGTACCGAAACTAAAATCTTCTCTAACTCCTCGACCCAGTTTGGTGCTGACCCTAACACCAATATTGATCCCATCTGTCTAGGTCTGCCGGGAGTGCTTCCGGTTTTAAATCAAAAGGTGTTAGAGTATGCAGTTAAAGCCGCCTCAGCCCTTAATTGTGAAATTGCGCCCTATAGTAAGTTCGATCGCAAACAATATTTTTATCCAGATCTGCCCAAAAATTATCAGATTTCCCAATTTGATCTACCTATTGCTACTAATGGCTGGCTGGAAATTGAGATTGTCGATGAGAATAATAATCCTATCCGTAAACGCATAGGTATTACCCGCCTCCACATGGAAGAAGATGCGGGAAAACTTGTTCATGGAGGTAGCGATCGCCTATCGGGTTCTACTTATTCTATGGTAGACTTTAATCGGGCAGGTATCCCCCTAGTCGAAATTGTCTCAGAACCTGATATCCGTTCCGGTTTAGAAGCCGCTGAATACGCCCAAGAATTGCGCCGCATTGTCCGCTATTTAGGGGTTAGTGATGGGAATATGCAAGAAGGTTCCCTACGCTGTGATGTGAATATTTCCGTGCGTCCCGTCGGTCAAAAAGAATTTGGCACTAAAGTTGAAATTAAAAACATGAACTCCTTTAGTGCAATTCAAAGGGCGATCGACTACGAAATAGAACGCCAAATTGCCGCCCTAGAAGCCGGAGAGTCTCTTGTTCAAGAAACCCGTCTCTGGGAAGAAGGCAGCCAACGCACTATCAGTATGAGAAGTAAAGAGGGTTCCAGCGATTACCGCTATTTCCCAGAACCTGACCTTCCTCCTATTCAAGTATCAGCGGAACAATTGAAACAATGGAAGTCGGAATTACCAGAACTTCCCGCCCAAAAACGACACCGTTACGAGACGGACTTGGGATTATCTGCCTATGATACCCGTGTACTCACGGACGATCGCACCGTGGCGGAATATTTCGAGGCTACAGTAGCAGCAGGCGCAGATACTAAACAAGCGGCTAACTGGTTAATGGGGGATATTACGGCCTATCTGAAAAATGAAAAACTGGCAATTAATGACATTCCCCTTAAACCCGCTGAACTAGCGGAACTAATTGCTCTGATTGGCGACAATACCATTAGTGGTAAAATCGCTAAAGATATCCTGCCGGAACTTTTGACTAAGGGTGGTTCCCCTAAACAACTGGTTGAGAAAAAAGGCTTAATCCAGATTTCTGATACAGGGGAATTAGAAGCGATTATCGATGAAGTTATAGCTAGTCATCCCCAGGAAGTTGAAAAATTCAAGGCTGGTAAAACTAAGCTAAAAGGTTTCTTTGTGGGACAGGTTATGAAGAAAACCCAAGGACGCGCCGACCCGCAGTTAACTAACAAGTTAATCTCTCAAAAGCTGGAAGGTTAGTTAGTTCTTTTAAGCCTCTCTCTCCCTTCTACGGAGAGGGTTGCTACGCCCTCCCCTTAATCAATTACTGATTAATGGTGATTTTTTCTTCTAAGCAAGAACGCAGCATTCCGGCGTTGAATAGCATGGGTAGAAAATGGATACTATTAACTTCCCGAAAATAGAATAAAATCGGTACAGGCGACCAAAAAATCTCCCAGTTTGTCCATTCTCGATAGGGAAAACGCCGAATCATCTTACCTGAACGATATATATCTAAATCTGTGGGTGTAAACTGTAGGCGTATGGTGGCTGTCTGAATGGCTAGAAATAGTCCAAACAAAGAGACGGGTAGCGCTACCCATTTCAGAATCAGAAATAAGGGGATTGAACTAAGTACCAACACCACGGGAATGACGTAACTGGGGGGAAGTTCGACTATCGGAGGGAGTTGGGTGGTTTCTGAAGTTGTGGTCATAAGTGCTTGATCGTTTATTTTTGACGGTTTTCTATGACAATTTCTAGGTATATGCACAAAATGTCGATTTTGTCAAGTCGTGATTTTTTGGCCCTCTGGCGATCGCCTAAAACTCGTGCATCGTGAATTTTAAATTTTGGCGGTAAAATAATCACAACAGCGACGCAGTGGGGGTTTCAGCCATTATTTTTACAAATAGACACAGTAAGCCCTTGGAAGCGATTATTTTTAGAGTAGCACAACCCCTATAAACTCGTCAACAATTTGAGAGCAATTATCAATAAAGTTGTAACAATTCTTAACGTCGATTGAAAATAAAAAACTCTTTCCCGAAAGATATTAGTAAAGTTTAACTATCAAGTTTTGTACAATAGACTTTTGAGTGAGGGATTATCAACGGATATTGTCGTATGATTCAGTCAAGGTTAAAGAACGATAGTTATTATTGGTGGTTATATGGTTTTGCAATCAGGTATTGAGCCATCAAGAGTCTTTGAGTGCCGTCTGTAGCGTCTGAGGCGCAAGTTAAAGTTATCAAATTGAGGTAAGTTAGATGAAACATTATGTTTGTGTGACCATTGGGATTAACCAGTATCAATTCCTGCAACCCCTGAGTTACGCCCAAAGGGATGCAGAAGCTCTCAATCATTTCTGGGCTCAAGATGCTGGTTTTGCGAGCGATCGCTGTGTGTTGATCACGGATACGTCCCCGGAAACGTGGGATCTGCCTACTTATCCGAGCCGGGGAAACCTGTTAGACTGGATGGAAAGTATCTGTCGAGAACAACTCCAGGCGGAAGATACCCTATTTTGCTTTTTCAGTGGCTACGGCATTCATCATAAGGGGCAAGATTATCTAATGCCTATTGATGGCAGCCCAGAGAACCTGGAGGAAACGGCTATCCCGATCAGCCTGCTGTTTAAGCATTTAAACAATGCACCTACGGATAATATATTACTGCTGTTGGATATTAACCGGACTCAGGGAGTGCAGGTAGGCGATCAGATTGGAAGGGAGACGATCGCCTTATCGGAAAAATTTAGGATTCCGACAATCTTATCTTGTCGTCCTGACGAGGTATCTAGGGAAACCTCTTCCCTACGAAATGGCTTTTTCACCGCCGCCCTATTAGAAGGGTTGAAATCAGGAAAATGTCAGACTCTGGCTGATTTGAAATCATTTTTAAGCGATCGCCTTCCCGAATTGACCGATCAACATTTACGACCGGTACAAAACCCAGTATTTGCGATCGCCACCGCAGAACAGGCGCAATTGCTGCTACAACCTGAACCAGCCAAAGCCATGGCGGCGGCGGGAAACCATCAGAGCAATTCCGCACTCAATTCCACTTTTGCACCTAAGCAAAATGGCAGCAACCCCTCAGCTTTACCCAATTTGAAGCTGTCTTCAACCATACCAAGCGCTCCGGTAAGCCGACCAGACGCCAGTGAAAACCCCACAGAATCATTAAATCAGGAGCAGGTCTCTGGATCATCAGATACACCAGACCCCAGCCAAAAGACCAATGAACAGCCCCAGGAAGAAATTATGTCAGACAGATCATTCTTTCAACAGCTTATTATCTGGAGTGGTGCGATCGCTGTACTACTGTTATTGGGGGTATTCTATACTAACCGATCCCTATTCGTAGGTTCCCAAGCCTCCACCACCCCCTCTTTACCTCCTACGGAGTTATCCCAACCACCCACCCCGGAAACTACCGACCCCACAGAAACCGAAGCCCTAACGCCGCCAGAAGCTGTAGTTGGGGATGATACCCCTGTAACCCCTGCGCCCACTCCTGCTAACGGTGAACAGCTTTTACAGCAGGCTAGAATGATAGTTCAAAATACCTCGGCTTCTCGTTTGAGTCAGGCGATCGTCCAAGCTAATCAAATTCCTAATAACGACCCACTTTATCCTGAAGCGCAACTAGCTATCCAACGCTGGAGTCAAATGATTCTCGATATCGCCGAAGGACGGGCGGCTATGGGGAATTGGTCGGAAGCGATAGCAGCAGCATCTTTAGTCCCGGAAATTCAACGCCCCATTTATGAACAGGCGCAATTGCAAATTCAAAATTGGCAGCAACCTCTCACACAACTGCGGGAGAATGAAGCTAAAATTGAGGCGGCTCGCTCTCAAATTCGACCGGGACAGGCTTCTACTTATAGTAATGCGATCGCTGCTGTTTCTACCATTGGTCCGCAAGAATTGGGTTATGATCAGGCTACCGAAGCGATCGCTCGCTGGAGTGGTGAAATTTGGAAACTCGCTCAGTCCCGCGCTCAAAATAATCAATTTGATGCAGCTATTTTGGCGGCGGTTTTAATTCCAGAGGGAACCCCACCATATACGGCGGCTCAACAGGCGATCGCTCAATGGACAGCCAGAACACAAAATCAAAATCAGACACAGAATTGATCCGTTAATCCCCCCAACTAAAAATATACCTCTGGTTAGAAGGCAGACAAGACTTGTCTGCCTTATCTTATAGCACAGAACAGATTCTTAGCCAAATTTCAGATAACTATTCCCGAAAACTCATAAATAGCCGGTTTACTGAAAATATCGACTTAATTACAGTGAGATGAGCGAATTTACACACAATTGTTAAATTATGTTAAAATATACATCAATGCTCACCTATTGTGATTGTTAGCACTCTCCTTAAACTGCTTAGATATTTAACCATAACCGGAGCATTTTCGATGACATCAGGGTTGCTTTATCAGTCTATTAAACGCTATTTCCGAGTTATTAAACGCCCCAATATCCCTACAATATGCGCTTTTGGTGTGATGGGGTGTTTAAGTGCGATCGCTTGGGGGTGGGTGTCTTACCATCCGCTAATCAGCGATTTTTTTCAGCAACTATATTTTCAACAACAAAACCCACCGCTGTGGTTAGAATTGCCGGATATTCCGAGTAGTTATTTATGGTTTCCCACCATTTTATTAAGTGCGATCGCCTGGATAATTACCAAGATTTACCCTAAACCCACAGCCATATCAAGGGCGATAATTGTCGCCATTATCTTAGCATTAACTATCCGTTATTTACTATGGCGATCGTTCTCCACCCTCAACCTCAGCGACCCCCTCAATGGTTTATTTAGCCTCACTCTAATGGCTCTCGAAATTTACATTATTGGTGCTAACATCATTCAAATTTACCTAATTGTAAATAGCACCGATAGAAGTAGCCAAGCCGACCAACTCCAACAGTCAGTTATTCAACGCAAATTCACCCCAACCGTTGATATTTTCATCCCCACCTACGACGAACCCTTATTTATTCTGAGGCGCACAATTATCGGCTGTCAAGCCTTAGACTATCACCCCAAAAAAGTCTACATATTAGACGACACAAACCGCCCCCAAGTCAAACAATTAGCCCAAGAATTAGGCTGTAATTATCTCACTAGACCTAATAACCTTCACGCCAAAGCCGGGAACCTTAATCATGCTTTAAAATTCACAAATGGCGAATTAATTACAGTCTTTGATGCCGATTTCATTCCCACCAAAAACTTCTTAACTAGAACAGTAGGATTTTTTCAAAAGCCTAACACCGCCTTAGTCCAAACCCCCCAAACCTTTTATAACCCCGACCCAGTATCCAGAAATTTAGGATTAGAAAATATCATTACCCCCGAAGAAGAAGTATTTTATAGACATATACAACCATTAAAAGATGGTGCGGGTAGTGTAGTTTGTGCCGGGACATCATTTGTAGTTAAACGCACAGCATTAGAAGCCATTGGCGGGTTTGTTACCGAATCAATTAGTGAAGACTATTTTACCGGAATTACCCTAGCCAGCAAAGGCTACAAACTCATTTATTTAAACGAAAAATTAAGCGCAGGTTTAGCCGCCGAAAGTATCACCGACCACCTTAATCAAAGAATGCGTTGGGCGCGCGGTACATTACAAGCCTTTTTTATCAACTCTAATCCTTTAACCATACCCGGTTTAACCATCAGACAAAGATTAGCGCATTTAGAAGGTTTGCTACATTGGTTTACTAGCATTTCCCGAATTTTTATCCTGTTAATGCCCTTAGCTTATCGGTTTTTAGGCGTGATTCCTATTAAAGCTAGTGTGGGGGATTTTATTTACTTTTTCATGCCATATTATCTAGTTTCTCTCCTGGCTTTTGCTTGGTTAAACCAAAAATCTCGGTCAGCCTTCCTGTCAGAAATTTATGCGATTTTCCAATCATTCCCCATGGCATTAACTGTAATTCAAGTCATGCTTAATCCTTTTAAAGGTGGCTTTAAAGTAACCCCCAAAGGTAAAAGAAAGTCCGAATTTTCCGGCTCCTGGAAATTAGCATCACCTCTTATTGTTCTGTTAATAGCCACAATTGTCAGCCTGTTTTGGCATCATCAATTATTAGCATCAAATCTTGATAATGACCCCGGAGTCAATTTAGGCATCATCTGGGGTATTTACAACTTAGTAGTTTTAAGTGTATCTCTCCTAATTATCATAGATGCACCCCTACCAGATACCTATGACTGGTTCCAATTGCGTCGGTCTGTCAAACTCCAAATTTCTGACCAAGTTGTAGGGGGAATAACTCGTTATATTTCCGAAGTCGGTGCTGAAATTGTGGTCACAGAACCCGCCGCCTGGTCTATTCTTAATCATAAAACTGGCAAACAAAAATCCGAATTTTTGCCTTTACAAATGGAAATTATTGATGTACAATTAAACCTAGGGGGTAAAATTACTGATACTCAATGGAATGGTGAATTTCCCACTGTTCGGGTTGAGTTTGAAGCCCTAACAGTGTCGCAACATCGACAACTTGTAGAAATGCTGTTCTGTCGTCCAGGACAATGGCAGAACTTGTCAACTCCCGGAGAATTGCGATCGCTATGGTTATTGTTGAGAGTCTTACTTAAACCCAAGTTTATCTTTGATCGGAAACCACGAATAACAGCGATCGCAGTTCATCAACACTAATCGATAATCCATTATTTGACTCCCCAACTTGCCACAGACAGCTAGGGAGACATTCACCGTGAAATCATAGCCGCCGCCTTGGTTGCCGGGCAAGCAAGCACCGGCAGACCGCGACTCCTCTAGGATTAACCGCCCATCAGCGCCTGGGCAAGTCCAATGTAGAGCGGTATTCCCAAGGCGATCGCCACTGGTGTGCCCACCGCTGTGGACGAGCCGATATAGGCCGAGGGATTCGCAGACGGGATACCCGCTCGTAAAGTGGGCGGCCCAGAGATGTCTGAACTCGACGAGGCAATGACCGCCAGGATCACAACCCCCCCAAGGCTGAATCCCGTGACCGCGTGGGCAATCATGCCGAGACCGAAAGCTATAAGCCCATGCAGCAACGGCGCGATAAAAGCATATACTGCGTACCATTGGGCTACCTTTCTCAGCTCACCAAGCCTTGCCGTCGCTTCCATACCCATTACCAGCATCAGTATTGAAAGCAGTCCCCGGAAGAGCGGCTCGTAGAAACTCTGAAAGACACTTTCCGGTCGGGTTAGCAATCCCAGAGCCAGACCAAGCAGCAATGCCGATAGGGCAGAACCCTGGAGACTTTCCTTGATGATCGGCCATATCTCGACTCCCTGGTTGGCGCTACCGCGCTTCTGACTGAGATACTCCTGCCTCGTCGTGGGATACTCCGGCTTGCTCGGATAATCCCCCGCAGCAACCGGCTGTTTGCTCAGAGACTCGTGCTTACTGAAAGACTCATCTGCCATATCGCTCTGCTTCTGCTTGCTGACATAAATACTAGCCAAAACGATCGCAGTCACCAGCGCCGGGATATCCATAAACGGATAAAGTGCAGCCGCCCAAGCCTCGTATTCCATGCCTTGTTCTTCTAGTAGCGTCAGGGCTGCCGCCATCGTAGAGCCACTTACAGCACCAAACAAGCCCGCAGTTGCAATGGCATCCACCGTTTTTACATTCGGCAGCTTGGCTAAGGTGTAGCGCCCGATGAACACGATCACGATACCCGTTACCAGAGCGAAAACTGCAGGCAACAGCATCTCTGTCAGATTCGATCCACGGATCGCAATCCCCCCACTCAAGCCGACCTTCATCAGCAGCATGAAAACAACAAATTTATAAATCGCATCTGGAATTTGTAGTTGACTATTGACCGCCGCAATTACCATGCCACCAATCAGAAAGCCTAGTGTCGGGGACTGCAACTGCGCCAGGAAGCGCGTTAAGAAACCGGACAAGAAATCCACGATGTCATTACTCCTTAAATCAGATATTAGGGGTCAGGACTGCAGGCAAGCGTAGCCTCCAATCCGTAGTTTTAGGCTTCCGGGTGAGCAGGGAGTCAACCCGCCACGAAAAATTCATCTCCATCCCGGTGCCTCGTGTGCTGGAAGATATCCAACAAAAGTCAAACCCAAGTCCGCCTGTGGGGCTTCACTCTTTTGGGTATTCGGCCAGAGCTGAACCATAGCCCTCTGGGGATGGTATTTCTTTCTCCCCACAGGGTTTAGAAGACCAGTTGCCCCCTAGGTTATTGTATAGACTTGAATCTATCGATATTGGCTTTTTATCTAGTTCAGTCTATGTGTTTAAGTTTATATGTAGAGCGACACAAATTTGCGATCGCTCTACATGGATCTGCTAAGTAATATCAAATGCAAATCATAAGTTTTCCTTTTATTATCAGAAAACTCCTATATCTGTGGTTAATGTAAATGGCGATCGCATAATTTTCTCTATTCCTTGCGATCGCCCCCACACCTGCCACAGCCTGGCGAACCCAGGCAACTCCCTCACCAGAAAGGTTTTTGCCCCCTCTCCAGTAGCTCGAATCGTCCCAGCCTTGCCCCCCTGTCGCCGCCCACTCAAATATCTGCGGTGATCATATCCAAGATCTGCTCCGCTGTTGGATAGTTGCCCTAAAAAAACCTATTTATCTAACCATAAGTGTTTATTATCAAATCCTTCCGCTAATCTGAGTCAATTTTTCTTCACAGAAGGTATTGGATTCGCGGATCTTTGGCATAATCTTAAAAATATGGTTTAAAGCAAAACCATAGACTATTGTCTTTAATTGTTCTAACAGAACCCATCAAGAGGTAACCCAGATGACCCAGAAAGCCAGCAAGCTCGTCATTGTCACCGAAAAGTTGCTGCTCAAAAAGATCGCCAAGATCATCGACGAAGCCGGAGCCACCGGTTATACAGTCGTGGACGCTGGCGGTAAAGGCAGTCGCAACGTGCGATCGTCCGGACAACCCGGCGTTGGCGACACCTACTCCAATGTAAAGTTCGAGGTGCTTACCCCCAATCGGGATATGGCCGTGAAGATTGCCGATGAAGTTGCAGCTCAGTTTTTCGACGATTATTCCGGCATCAGCTATGTTTGTGACGTGATGGAGGTACTGCACGCCCACAGTTTCTGATTCAAAACCCCAAACCCCCCTAACTGAATTCCTCCACCAAAACCATAGCCAGTTGTCTTCCCCGACAACAACCCTTGAGACCTTGACATTGGGGGAGAGAACATTCACCCGCCCCAATGTCAACTTTAATAGTCCTTTAGTTGTCGTAGACCCTAGCCTCAGCAGCTTCTGGATTTTCCTCGCAGTAAACCTCAAAAGCAGTTTTTTCAATCCGTTCTGATCTCTGATGTGCCGCTTCAGCCTGAAGTTCCTCAACAATATCCCAAGCCGCCGCACATTCAGGAGAAGTAGCACCTTTGGCAGCACAGGTAGCCCTAGCCTCTTCGATCGCCTGTTCTATGCGATCGGCCAGGACAATACTCTTAGGCTTCTCTACAAAGTCACCCTTACTCAGGATATCAGTTATAGAAACAATCCCCAACAGTTCTTCTTGAATCACCGGAGCGCGGCGAATACCAGTCTGAGCAAATAACCGCGCCACATATTCCACCCCCAAATCAGGGTTAATAGAGATACAGGGCTTAGTCATAATCTCATAAACCCGCATCTTTTTCGGATCTTTACCGTAAGCCGTCACCTTGTAAATCACATCCGTCTCCGTCACAATGCCATAAGCATCCTGTTCGTGGCGACGTTGAACAATCAGCGCCCGCAAACACAGATCATTCATTTGTTTCACCGCTTCTGCTACCGTAGCCGACCCCCGAATCGTCACTACATTGGTCGTCATAATATCTTTAGCTTTTAGCATCATCGCAGGTTCTCCATAACTTGATACACTCTTATAGCTTGCCTTGTTATGGCTTCAAAAGAAAGAATTGTTTTAACCCCCGTTTTCTGGTAAAATGGTGGATGGATCTATTAAATTTTTTCATTGTTGGTGAATACTGCCATCTGGCATCACCGCCCCCATCAACATAGCATCAGTCCAACTCACACCGTCAAGAATCGCCCCCCGAAAATTAGCACCCCGCAGATTCGCCCCAGATAAATTAGCCCCAGTTAAGTCCGCTTTCCACAGATAAGCATTCCGCAGATTAGCATAGCTAAGATCAGCCCCGCCAAGACGAGCCAGGTTAAGATTAGCCCCCGTCAAATTACTCCGTACCAAATTACCACCTTCCAGATTAGCCCGCATCAGCACAGCATCAGCCAGATTACTCCCCCACAGAATCACCTCAGTTAAATTTGTGCCGTGGAGAATAGCACCCTCCAGATTAGCCCCCGTCAAATTCRCCGACCTCAGATTAACAGCAGTCAAATCAGCCTTTTGTAAGTTAACCCCCCGCAGATKAGACTCAGACAGATCTACCCCATKCAGGTCTATCCCCCCTAAATCCACATCTACCAAATGACAATAACTCAGATTAGCACTGGTGAGACGAGCCTTAGTTAAAACCGAACAGCTTAACCTCCCATGACTGAGATTAGCCCAACTCAAATTCGCCTCAGTCAAATTAGCCGACCTAAGATTAACCCCGCTCAAATTCGCCCCACATAGATTAACCCCGGTCAAATTAGCCGACCTAAGATTAACCCCTTGTAAAATCGCACCACTCAACTTAACCCCACTGAGATCAGAATGCACCAAAAACGCACCCCCCAGGTCAGCCTTAGTCAAATCAGCATCAGTCAAGATAGCCCGTCCCAAATGAGCAAAAGTTAAATTACTTCTATATAGGAACGCATTAAACAAATTAGCATCCTCTAAAAACGCCCTACTCAAATCCGCCCCAGCTAGGGAAGCACCCCCCAGGTCAATGCCTTTAAGATTACAGCGAAATAATTTCGCACCAATTAGATTAGTTTTCCTAAAGTCGCGATCGCCCACCGCATATCGACTTAATAACTCCTTAATATCCACATTCGCTACTCCCATTCACGATCAGCTACATCACTGCTAATCATTTTGACAATAGATATTTCCACCGGAAACCCTCCCATACAGGATAACTTTCGCCTATATAAGTTGCATCAATCACGGCAATATATTACCTTTCCATCAGTAAGCTATGAAAACTCAATTCCTCCTTAACACTTGCCAAATCTATGAATCATACCCCAGAACTCAACGATCGCCGCCAGATTTTCGGTTGGATCATGTATGACTGGGCTAACTCTGCCTATGTCACCACCGTTGTCGTAGCCGTTCTCCCCGCTTACTTTGCGTCCGTCGTCGTCCCCCCCGGCGGAGTCACCATAGCTGGAATTAACTATAGCGCCACCGCCTTATGGGGATTTGTCACCAGTTTGGCTGCCTTTTTAGTGTTTATGGTAGCCCCTATTATGGGGGCAGTTTCCGACTTTTCCGCATCCAAAAAGAAATTTTTAATAATTTGTGCTTATACAGGCTGCCTAGCTGCTAGTCTACTGTTTTTTTGTGGTACAGGAGATGTCTGGAAAACCCTAACTCTCTTTATTATAGCCCAAATTGGCTTTGTCGGCGGCAATATCTTCTATGATGCCTTCCTCCCCAGTATTGCATCGGAAGATAAAATGGACTGGGTTTCTGGTCAAGGTTTTGCTTGGGGATATATAGGCGGTGGCTTGCAATTAGCCTTATCTTTAGCTTTAATTGCTGGACATCAAACCATTGGTATTTCCGCCGAACTAGCAGCCCGACTCGCCATTTTAATGGCAGCAGTTTGGTGGGGTGGTTTTTCCTTAATCACATTTTTTAACCTCAAAGAAGCCCAAACCTTTGAGGAAATTCCCCCGGAATATCAACATTTACCACCCTGGCGCGCTTATATACAGGTGGGACTTCTCAGAACCATTGTCACCGTCACGAAGGTGCGTTTATTTAAGCATTTACTACGGTTTCTCATTGCTTACATGATTTATAACAACGGCATTCAAACTGTGATTACCATGGCCACTATCTACGGTTCCGAGGAGTTGGGTTTTTCCCAAAATGTTCTCATGATTACCCTATTGGTGATCCAGTTTGTCAGTTTTTTCGGGGCTTTGGGTTTTAGTAAACTCGCCGAATTGACTACCTCCAAAACAGCTTTAATGATTTCTTTGGTGGGATGGTCGATTGTAGTTATCTATGCTTATTTTATGAATAGCCCCACTGAGTATTTTGTCTTAGGGGGAATTGTCGGATTGGTTTTGGGGGGGTCCCAGGCTCTCAGTCGTTCCTTTTATGGCTCCATCATTCCACCTTGGGCGGCGGCTGAATTTTATGGGTTTTACTCAGTTTTTAACAAAGGTTCCGCCATTTTCGGACCTTTCCTATTTGCTGTAATCCTCCAGGTGACGGGAACAGCACGCAATTCTATCCTGGCATTAATTGTGTTTTTTATAGTTGGTTTGGTCGGTCTATATTTCGTAGATGTTGAACAGGCTAAACAAGCTAGAAATATTCAGCATTTAGAATAGCGATCGCCTCCCGATTTTCCCTACTTAAACATCAGAAACCTGGATAGTTAGCCACCCTAGTTATTAGCCGCTCAACCCATCCAGGTTATCACTGATTATTGGTAGTTATCATCAACTTCTAGCTGGCAAACTTCAGGTCTTCGCCTTCGTCTACAATCAAATGTAAACATAACAGTTTTTGCCTCAACACTGGCTTACCTTTCCCAGTAAAATAGATTTCTAATTCCGCATCTGATGGAGCTTCAAATAAAAATCTTTCTCCGGGAAATACAATATGCTCTAAATACCAGTTATCAATGTTAGAAATCCGAGCAATCTCAATTTTTTGGCTATCGTTATAGTAGCAACAAAGTTGTTTATTCGTCTGATGGTTATTCAATTGATATAAGTTTGACATCATGGTTAAATCCTCTGGGAACTAAAAAAAGTTTGTCGATACTGACTTTGTTAAACTTGATCCCTGACCCCAACTTGATGAGGGACCAAATTCTCAGATTAAGCCAAATTGCTAAAAATCCGTGGACCCTGAAACTGATAATGCTTCTCCCCTGATGAGAATGACCTAGGCTAATTCTCCCTTCCATCTATGTTAGATCTACGGGAAACCAACCCCGATCGCTATTTCCGGGATCTTCGCCGATTTGGGGCGAGTTAACCCACGGAGGTTTAGCTCTCGGTTCGGACCTTAGCCGTTGTGTGTGTCCATCATCTTAAAAGATTGCATCAAATCAGAATCCCCATTTTAATTATTTCTAAAGAATAACAACAAGGCCAGAGTTAGCTAGTCTATCTAATGGCTTACTTTTAAGTATGATGGATCTGGGTAAATAAGTGTCGCGATCGCTATCACTGACTGATCATGTTTATTATCACATCCCAATCGTTCCCGATATGTTTTTATTTTGGTGATACCCCCAGACCACTCATACCTCATCGGAAATCTGCAAGTGGCCAAAAAGGTCCGCTAAAATGGTATTGGAGAATAAAAACCCCTCCGGGTCTGTCAGTCGTAGGTGACGCTTCGCTGGCTTGTCCGGTT
>NZ_PKGG01000588.1:0-391 GCF_046480465.1 Arthrospira sp. PCC 8006 | reverse complement strand
TCGCGACGGTCAATCACGGTCATCTGGACCGCCGCCGTGCGGTGGGCAAGCTGATCAACCTGTCGGATGTGATGGTGCATGACGCGCTGCCGGGCCGGTCGGGGATTGGCCATACCCGCTGGGCCACCCATGGCAGCCCGACCGTGGAAAATGCCCATCCCCATCAGGCGGGGCGCGTGGCGGTCGTGCATAACGGCATAATCGAGAATTTCCGCGCCCTGCGCGACGAACTGGGCGCGGCAGGCGCGCATTTCAGCAGCCAGACCGATACCGAGACGATTGTGCAACTGACAAGTGCGTATCTGGATCAGGGCATGACGCCGGTTCAGGCCGCGCGCGCAACCCTGTCGCGGCTGGAGGGGGCGTTCGCGCTGGCCTTCCTGTTTGAAGG
>NZ_PKGG01000518.1:0-613 GCF_046480465.1 Arthrospira sp. PCC 8006 | reverse complement strand
TAAATCCGTGTTATCGGTGGTTATTATTTTTTCGATATTGAAAAGTGTAGATAGATACTTCCTTCGTCAGTATGACAAGGTGAAGCTATAATTAGTCTTTTACCTTGAATTTGCATTCCCAAGCGTCTTTTATATATCAATAAAAATCTGCGGCATCTGCGATATCTGCGGGAGAATAAAAAATCACCAGTACCGGCGGAAAAAATGCAACCACCTCTCTTTCCCCCACATCAAAAATTTCTCCTCAAAAACCCTTAAGTTTGGATCTCCACATTTTTGATTCAAATGCTACAGGCAAACCATCTCAGCATTGGCTATTCCAAAAAAGACAGCACCACCCCAGTGGCAGAAGGGTTATCCTTTTCCMTTCAAAAAGGCARACTCACCTGCCTCCTCGGTCCCAATGGCGTAGGAAAATCTACTTTGATCAAAACGATTCTGGKACAGCTTCCCCTCCTAKCAGGAAACCGTAGCCTGGAAAACAAAGCCATCGCATCTTTTTCCCAAAAAGAACTGGCCAAAAAGATCGCTGTGGTACTGACCGACAAGGTGAACTCCGGAAACCTAACTGTTTATCAATTGGTATCCCTGGGAAGAATCCCGCATACCGATT
>NZ_PKGG01000476.1:0-980 GCF_046480465.1 Arthrospira sp. PCC 8006 | reverse complement strand
AGGGGTGTGAGGATTCATGMTAATTCCCAAGCGAGTCAATTGAATCAATCCATCCAAGCGAAGGCATTTACGACGGGTCAAGATATCTTTTTTAAACAGGGAGAGTATCAGCCGGAGAGTCGGGGCGGACAAAAGCTCATCGCCCATGAGTTGACTCATGTGGTGCAGCAGGGAGGGACATCGAATAATCATACCGTTCGGGCTGATTCCATTCAACCGACGATTCAACGAACACTGAGTAAAGGGGAAATTAAGGAGGTCAACCGAATTCGTAAAGCCAGGAATTTACCTTTGCTTTACAGCCTTGAATCTGTGTGGGCTAAAGCCGATATTTTGGGCAATGTGGATTTACCAGGGGCGAGAAAAATTCTTGAGACTGCTTTTCATTCTAACTGGTTTCTGGCACAAGAGTACCTGTTGGATACAAGTAAATGGGTCAAACAAGGAAAACAAAAACAAGAAGCAGAAGCTAAGTTAGATAATTTCAAAAAGCTGATGAAGAGGTTTATAAAATTACGAGAAGAAGAAACTAATAAACTTTTAGAAGATATTCGAGACGAATTGCACCAACAAAATCAATTTAAAAATATGGAACCAAAACGGGTTTTGGAGTGGGGATATGCAGGCAGTACGTCTTTAACTTCTGATATTGATTATAACCTGAAAGGATCGGGTTCAATTCAAGCTGTGAGTTTATTTAATAAATATTTTAAAACTAAGTTAAATTGGGCATTGGATCCCGGAACGGTTTATGATGTCAATGTTTATGCTCAAGATTTTATGACTCCCAGCCCCGAAGGCAAACCATTTGATAAAAATGAATATCAAAATACGATAACGCCCGTTCAAGAAATTCAAGAATTAAATGCCTCCGAGGCACGAGAATCGTTGGGTTTTGAGGCATTTTCTTTAAACCAAGATGTTTGGTCAATGTTGAAAATGCGAATTTATATGAGCGAGAGTGAGTGGAATAACTATAA
>NZ_PKGG01000091.1:0-18535 GCF_046480465.1 Arthrospira sp. PCC 8006 | reverse complement strand
ATATAGAAATAGAGTCTCATAATGCACCCTTTCCGTTAACCAATCGAACCCCATAGCACAGGCATCCTGTCTGTAAAATCATTAACATATTTTAGCCTCCATCTGGGGGGTTTAAGCATTGATTTCTGATATCTTCCTCCAACCATTTTTGTGTTCGACTACCTTCATCAATCACGCCATCAGGAGTATTTGCTCCTTTGGCTTCCTGATACTTCCTAATTGCGTCACTAAATTCTTGCCATCTTTCGTTATATTTACCGATGTCTCCATATGGTAAGTTTTGGTCGAGTTCTAATATTTTTCTGACACAAAATAAAACTATATACTCTTTATTATTATGTACATCCTCGCGAATACCTATTCTATTTTTATCCTCAGTTTCTAGTTGAGTTATGTCAGGAGTTAAATTAGTAGTCATTGCCTTTATTGCCTCATTTGTTCTATCAAAACGTCCTTTATTTTCATCACTAATGTCCGTCAAAGTCTCTGGGTTATTCGTGTCTGTTTTTGATGTTTGTTGAGATTTTGATTCAGCCGTGACAGTGGCTATTTTCTCGTCCATCCTTGCCTCCAAAGCCTTGTTAGACTGATGTGATTTCCAACTTATAATCCCTCTTGTTGTCAATCCTATTCCACCTACTAATAATAAACCTATTACCATCCCTGTTATAATCAATCTTAAATTTTCTCTGACAAAATCAATCCCCGCATCTAAAGCCGAATCAAGATGGTCGCCCCATCCTTTTTGGCGAATTAGCGTCATCTCGAATAGCGTACCTTTTTTAACACCCCTTTTGGGAGATACTTGGTTAAATATATTTTGAGGAACGTTACCCGTTGAGATTTGATAAAAAATGGCGGCATGTGGAAAACTTAGTTCTTCAAACAATTGAGCTAAGGGTAAATATTTCTTGTCAGTTTTGCGGGGATATTTCCAAAAAGGCTGTAAATGTGTTAAGAATTCTGCCTTTTCTTCCGAGTAATCTGTGATGATTCCTGGTTCGCATAAATCTGGTATTTGGCTGAGAGCATCTGCCAAGTCCTTGGCGAAATACACGCGGTAAACCAGCGACCACAACCCATCCTTTTCATTGAGTAAGGATTGAGTCGCTTTAACAAGTTGTGGGATATCAACTTTGTCATGCACTAAACCACGGAGTTTATGTTGAATTTTGCTGTCCAATGGGGATGATTTTGGTGTTGTGATTAAGCGGGAGAGAAGACTATAAATTCCGTCATTAATATTTCGAGGCAGAAATGGCAAGCTGGGGGTGTTCTTTTTGTACTCTGCGAGAATCGATGCCTGCAATTTGTGGCAAGATTCCCAACAGTCATCCGGTTTGGGGGCGGTTTGCATCCACATCAAAAAGTCGGGCAAGAATTTCGGTATGAGTATGGCTTTTAAGGTCAACAGCATAACCATCGGTTCGGAGTATATTTTGTCTTGATAGGCTTTGGATGCTCCTCGACCATCTAAAATCTGATGCCAAGATTTATCATCCATTTGGGGATAAAATAAAGCGATTTCCAAGTTGTTTATGTGTTCGGGCTTTATGCGGCCATTCATGATAGCTTTGACCGCCTTTTTAATCTCATTTTTATCCAAATCAAATGGCGACTCAGGCATATAAACAGAGAGTGTCATAATATACTGTTTCCGTTAACCAATCGAACCCCATAGCACAGGCATCCTGTCTGTAAAATCATTAACATATTTTAGCCTCCATCTGGGGGGTTTAAGCATTGATTTCTGATATCTTCCTCCAACCATTTTTGTGTTCGACCACCTTCATCAATCACGCCATCAGGAGTATTTGCTCCTTTGGCTTCCTGATACTTCCTAATTGCGTCACTAAATTCTTGCCATCTTTCGTTATCTTTACCGATGTCTCCATATTGTAAGTTTTGGTCGAGTCCTAATATTTTTCTGACACAAAATAAAACTATATACTCTTTATTATTATGTACATCCTCGCGAATACCTATTCTATTTTTATCCTCAGTTTCTAGTTGAGTTATGTCAGGAGTTAAATTAGTAGTCATTGCCTTTATTGCCTCATTTGTTCTATCAAAACGTCCTTTATTTTCATCACTAATGTCCGTCAAAGCCTCTTGGTTATTGGTGTCTGTTGTTGATGCCTGTGCAGATTTTGATTCAGCCGTGACAGTGGCTATTTTCTCGTCCATCCTTGCCTCCAAAGCCTTGTTAGACTGATGTGATTTCCAACTTATAATCCCTCTTGTTGTCAATCCTATTCCACCTACTAATAATAAACCTATTACCATCCCTCTTCTAATCAATCTTAAATTTTCTGTGACAAAATCAATCCCCGCATCTAAAGCCGAATCAAGATGGTCGCTCCATCCTTTTTGGCGAATTAGCGTCATCTCGAATAGCGTACCTTTTTTAACACCCCTTTTGGGAGATACTTGGTTAAATATATTTTGAGGAACGTTACCCGTTGAGATTTGATAAAAAATGGCGGCATGTGAAAAACTTAGTTCTTCAAACAATTGAGCTAAGGGTAAATATTTCTTGTCAGTTTTGCCAGGATATTTCCAAAAAGGCTGTAAATGTGTTAAGAATTCTGCCTTTTCTTCCGAGTAATCTGTGATGATTCCTGGTTGCCATAAATCTGGTATTTGGGTGAGAGCATCTGCCAAGTCCTTGGCGAAACACACGCGGTAAATCTGCGACCACAACCCATCCTTTTCATTGAGTAAGGATTGAGTCGCTTTAACAAGTTGTGGGATATCAACTTTGGAATGCACTAAACCACGGAGTTTATGTTTAATTTTGCTGCCGGATTGGGATGATTTTGGTGTTGTGATTAAGCGGGAGAGAAGACTATAAATTCCGTCCTTAACATTTCGAGTCAGAAATGGCAAGCCGTAGATATTCTTTTTGTACTCTGCGAGAATCGATGCCTGCAATTTGTGGCAAGATTCCCAACAGTCATCCGGTTTGGGGGCGGTTTGCATCCACATCAAAAAGTCGGGCAAGAATTTCGGTATGAGTATGGCTTTTAAGGTCAACAGCATAACCATCGTTTCGGAGTATATTTTGTCTTTGTAGGCTTTGGATGCTGCTTGACCATCTAAGAGTTTGTTCCAAAATTTATCATCAACTTTGGGGTTGGCTAAAGCGCTTTCCAAGTTGTTGATGTGTTCGGGTTTGACGCGACCTTTGATGATGGCTTTGATCGCGGTTTTAATCTCCCCTTCCCCAGAGATAAATACGGAATCACGGGGACGACGGGCTAAAACTTCCTTGAAAAGGTCTTGCGCTTCGGAACTGGCGGGATAAATTACTTGGAAATACCAGGGATTTTCTAAGGCAGCAACATTATAAGCCCAAGAATAGTCCTCGCCTTGTTTTTTCGCTCTCTCTTTCGCGATCGCGTTTAATATCAACGGTTGACAGCGTTTTTTAGGGCTAATAACGATGGTTGGTGATGAGTCGTGTAAATATTCTCTAAATTTATCTAATTGAACAGTCTGTGAATCAGGGTTTAAACGGTGTCCGGTTGACGGGGGTTTGTTATCTGGATCGAAGACGGGAAGCTTATCCTTCCATCGCAAAATTGCCTCGATATAGTCCTTTCCCTCACACCAAAAATAGCGGTATAGCGGTAGACTCCGCCCGCGATCGTCCCGTCCCCGGCTGACGACGGCTACCACCGAATATCCCCCGACCTGTCGCCCCACTATCGCCGGTTCCTCTGGGAGGCCCCCTTCTGACAAGGAAAATTTGCCACTGGAAATGGCATTTAATATCTGCTGGGGAATGTCACGGGTACAATTGATGTACTTTCCGGTAAATCCCCCCGATTCCCACCCGCCGCCGGGAGTTCGTTTCACTTCAATTCCGGTACTAAATTCGTGAATGTAGATCATCGTCATGGCTGTGAAAGGATTGCAAATGAGGACATTGGGAAAATCCCATTAGTCGCGATCGAGTTCCGGGTGGCGTTTTCCGGTACAAAGCCAGTAAACGGGGGCGACTAAACCAAAGGGCCGCCAGAGTTTTGGTTTTTTAATCACGGAAGTTGTCCCATCACGCGATCGCCTCAACCGTTTCGAGTTGGGTTCGGGGTACTGTTTCCCCAAAATCCCAAAGGCGGAAGTAGTGAAATACTCCACCCCCACCCGGTTTAATTGGCAATAGCTTTCCAGTTGGGCCGAGAGTTTGGGAAATCTCATGTTTGCTAACTTTTTCGGTTCGTGGCGGTTCACCCACAACTCCGACTGTTCGCACTTAGTCAACACAAAGGCAATCCGTCGATGTTGGTTCTTCAACTCAGCGCGATCGAGTTCCACCACCAGTTTTTCGATCCCCGCGCAATACTCCTTATCCTTGCGGTGCGAGGTTCCATCCACGAGTACCATTAACCCCGTCGCCAAACAGCAATCGTCGAGGTAATCATCCAGCATCGGATCGCCACTTTTATGCACCAAATCCCGGAAAAACTCCCCGCTGTAATCCTTACAACTGACGTTGATTTGCACCATCTTTCCGGACCCCCGCAACCAGGAAAAGCGATCTTTGAGGGTGATGCTGAGGGTGTAGTCCTTCACCGCGTCGATATCGTGGAGGTTGGTGGGTTCGAGTAATAATCCCTGTTCTAGGATGTCTCTGGCTTTGTTTACCAGTTCCTCGCTGTCTTCGCCAAGGGGGGAGACGGTTTGCACGGGATTATCGGGGCTGGCGTTGGGCCAGTAAGCCAGGGATGCCAAATAAGTGGTTTTCCCGGAACTGCGATCGCCGATAATTCGCACCGCCGACTCTCCGCCCAAGGTTTTGATGGATAATGATTTCGAGTTGGTTTTGTTGTCAAATAGCATGATCGACTCACTCACTCTTCAAGTTCAGATTTTGCCGGTACTTAACCAACACAACGGTTCAACTAAATTGTAAGGTTGCCACCGGTTTTGCTCCCGTAAAATCGAGACTCGTCCGTCAGTTCCCCCAGCATCCGCCCGGTTGGGGCGAGGGTCAGACCGTCCCAACACGCCGAAGGTTGACATCCCGAAAAACCGCAAGTTTTGGGGAGGAATGTTTTTTTTGAGGGTTGTGAGGGTTTTTTTCAAGTAAATGCCAAATAGGTCGGTTTCCGGGTCGAGTCGTCCCGGCCAAATTTCCCCCCGTTCGCATTTACTCATGGCTACGGCTAGGCGATAGTTATCTAGGCGATCGTGTTCGTCCATAATTTTTACAAATTGCTTGATCAATCGGCTATAAAAACTATCTCGGCTGCTTTCCCACTCGGTAAACAACAGCAAACAACCATCCACGTCCGCCCTAAAACATTCGTCGATAAATTCCTCGAGAATCGGGTCTTGGGAAGGCTGGAGAATTTTATCGAACACTTCCCCGGGGTAGTCGCGAACTGTGAGTTGGATATCGATTTTGGGTTTGAGGAATCCCGGTTTCACTTCGATTTTAAAGGAGTAGTCGGGAAGGTCATCGACACTTCTGATGCGATCGCCTAGCACAGTCGGTTCAACCGCTAACCCTTTGCAAATTGTCTGTTCGGCATCTTCGGCCAGCCTGTAAGTCTCGTCGTTGAGGGGTTCGATGCTGTATTGGCTACGGGAACCCTGATACTCAGGAAACTGGCTGAGTCCGGCGAGATAGGTGGTTTTTCCAGATGCCCTGGGGCCGATTACGCAAATGTTGCCCATAGCTGACTCCTTTATTGGTTACTACTAAGATAAGTGCCCAGATAAATCCAAGGAAGTTCCACCAGTTCCCGGCTGTAAATGCTAGTGATGAAACATCTCACCGATAAACCGGAGGTATATTGGTTGAGTTCGGCGATGTGGGATTGTAGGGGACCGAAAAACCTTTTGAAAACGTAGTCGTTGCGTTGCATCCAGTTCATCTCGGCATCCACGGGATGATAAGCTAGTTTTCGGGCTTCTTCTTTCAGGTCGATGCCTCGGATCAGGTCGGCTTTGTTCAGGCACAGAACCAGATGTTTGGCTTGGCGACAGTCTTGGCGGAAAAATTTTACCCACCGCTCAAATCGTTGAATCCATTGTTTGCGGGTGATAAAGTCTTCCTGAATGATGCCATCCCCCTGGCGGATAATTTCCCGGTAGGGGGACAGGATTAGGCACACGCCTTGACTGCTGTGAGCGGTTTTCAAAAATTTTCTCCACTCGTCGGGGTTGTCGTTTTTCCAAGTCGATCGCCATATTTCCCCTGGTGTATCTATCCATTCGGTATAGATGTTTTTGGGTCGGCTGGGCAGGGTCACTTCGATCTCCAGTTGGCGATCGTAGGTAGCCTGGCTGGCATCGGTAGCCATGGTTTTTCCCTCCTGGTCATTATACAGAAGGGCTTTAAGCTGATTGTAAAGGGGATCGGTGACTTTGACGAACTGGCTGCTGGGATGAGCCAGTTCCAGCACTAGGGAAGTTTTGCCCGTATTGCGATCGCCGATATAGATAACGCCCATAGGAAAAGTTCCAATAAAAAGGTCTAAACATGGTGGTCGGGTAAATTGGTTCTGGGTAAGTCGGTTCTGGGTAAGTCGGTTCTGGGTGAGTCTATGGCGAGACTTCCAGTTGGCGATCGCATCCCACCACCTCCGCGCCGCCACCTTGACCCAGAGGCGATCGCCCCTCCCCCCGCGAAAGTTCTAAAAAAGGGTGCTACAAAATGTGGGTTAATAGAATCTACAACCCTTACAGTGAGGCACTTTCACTATATTAAACCTAATGCTTAAAGGCCTAATGGTATCCCCTTATTATCAAACACAAATCTACTGGAATCTATCTTGGGACTGTAAACTTTTCTAAAGGTTATCCTCCGATTGCAGTTATCCTCAGTTAGAGATGGCCATCCGGTGGGCTGATCATCTATCTACCTATCAGGGACAACCACTAAATTTACGCAAATTTAGAAAAATTTAATTGATCAATTACCTCTAATCTCTGTGTAGAAGCCATTTACAGCGGCGATCGCCCCTACTTGGGGGCCCGTTCGATGTGACTAACTGATAGTTCGCCAAGTTTCCGAAATTGCCAGTCTCATGTTGATTGTTTTCAATTACTGATTTTCATACCGGATCTGGCTCAACTTTTACTTGTGAAGCATATTTGGCTCTGGGTTTGGACGAATGAATGACAGGCTAACTATTAAAATTTAGCTTTTATACTCTTCATCAAATACACCCCATACCTGAGCAATTTTTTTCAGGTCTTCGACAATTTTTTGTAATGTTTGTTTGATATCTTCAACACTTTTCGGATCTTTACGGAAACCAGAATGAAGAACATCATTGCGTAAATTAGCCAACTTACAAGGGGGATTATTCCATAATTGATTGATCATCTTACGCTTAGATTCTTCAATCTCTTTATATTGACTGCGGTAAATTGACTCACGCTCTCCCACTTTACCACCACAACAAAGGATTTCCATTTCTTCCCGTGCTTGTTTATCCATTGGATCGAGTTCAAAATTATAACAGAGGAGAGAAGGTAGCCATTCCCGTCCTAGTGATATAGCTTGGACATATAGACCCTTCTTTGCATACCACTCAATCTCAAAAAACTGTTTCTGTAATGCAGCTTTGCCATTGACTTGATAGTTTTTCGGTTCAGCTAAAGCAAATTGACCATACTCACTCACAACACGATTTAATAATAGTTCAAAAGGTGGCACAACTCGTGCTAAGTCTGGTTTACCTTGTTCAATACTTTCCGGTAAAGCTGCGGCGGCGGTCATGACATCCATGGGACGCAATAATTGCAAACCTTGAGAAATTTCTAAAATGCGATCGCCCAATGCTTGAGTATGACCCTCTGCCTCTTGCAACAATTTCGCCAAGTCTTCACCATTCCCAGTTTTCAGAAACTGATCCGTTGCTGTAAGCCAGTCAAACAAGCGGACTACTGGTAAAAGGTCAAAGGTGGGGGTAATGCCATTCTCCTTAGCTTCAAATGCACCATAAAGCAAACCTTCGATGGTAATATTTCGCACCACTCGAAAATAACTAACTGCCAAAAGCGCAACAATTGGCACAGAGCGAAATGAATGAGTAATATCAAAAATTACGCGATCGCCATCTTCCAAACATTCATTAACTTTATTGAAAATTGTCCAGATATCTTCTGGACTATTCCGCTCAGGAATGTTTTTGACTGGGACAATCTCAATATCAGGAAACTTTTGTGCCAATATTTCTTCAAGTTGATGCCAATTTGAGCGATCTTCTTTCTGGTCTCCCCTACCAGGACATTTGGTTTCAACTGTTGGAGTCAAGAAAATATATATTTTCTGGGGCTGATAAAATTCAGCCAAAGCCTCTTGGTAGTATTTTGTGGTCAAATGGATTGACTGAGTAGGATGTTTATATGTGGTAACTTCGTAAGAGTTGAATCCCAGAAAAGAAATGATTTTGGTGATGGCGGTTCTCATGATTAATTAATCCTTTAATAAGTTTCGGTATGACCCATTCCCAATCTTGTCTTAATTCCAGTTCCTGAAAACTCAGAATATTGAACCAACAAATTCGCGACATTGACCAGTAGGGGGTCGGTTTTGTACAATGCCTTTAAGGTGATTTCACCAACAAATCCATTAACTGAGTCTTTCCCAATTCTACATAACTGAGTAGAAATTCGATGACGTTTCAGAGCGATCGCATTTGATAAATAAGTAATCAATTCTCCACTACCCAAATAAATCGGAGCAAAATTATTCCAAGATTGCAGCCAACTCCGAAACATCAGTCCGGGAACTGGAAGGGGGAGCTTTATCGATTTTTGGGCGAAAGCGGTGGGAGTTGTAAACTTGAGGTTAGACTCGAAAATTGGCTCCGGTTCATTAGCTACTAAGGTGGTGTAAAGTTGTTCGTAACTTGTGATATTATCTTGGCGATCGGTAACTTTAAATTTAAATCCTAAAAATTCTAAACCACCAGATAAATCAAGAGATGCGATCGCTTTAGAACTTTTTTCTTGCAAACCAGAAAAGGTTAGCTGATAAAACTCTTCAGGTTGAAATGTAATGAAATCTCCAGCCCCCAAGTACCGTCCCCTGATGCTAGAAAAGCTAGTGTCAGGGATCATATTGAGACCAATTCCTAACTCCAATTGATGATGAAGTTGTTTAACCAACTCCAAGCCGTAAGACCTAGGAAGTGTTATCGGTTCACAAACAGTCAATGTCCAAGTTGAACGAATCAGCATTAATTAATTATCCTCGAAACTTTACCCACCCCGGGACATATTTAATATTGCCTTGAGGATCGACCACAGTACGACGAGATTTGGGAGCTTCAAAGTTGGGAGCTTTTATCCCACAAGTATCTCTAATTTTTGCTCTCAAATCATCTGCAAATAGCCATCCTACGGTTGTTCCGGTCATCCCACTAGCCCAACCTATTCGCAAATGATAAGGGCATCTTTCTGGTTCATAAAAATCTCTAATCGCTGTGAAATCAAGATTTTTACCTTGATGCTTTTGGTTTTTAACCATGCTCCAGTAATCATGTTCTCCATCCCACTGTTCTTGAGCAAAACTTTGGCAAATTTTCAGCAATTCATCAACGGATTTAAAAGGAATTTTCATGCCTCTTTTGTGTTGAAACCAGGATAACATTTCCGTATCTAAGGACAAAGTAAACTTGGTTTTAACATTTCGGACAACTTCTGCATAAATAGAAGCTTTGTATTTAGCATTCTCATTTTCAAAATGACTAGAAACCAGAATTTCAGCTACAACGGGAATGTTAAAAGTAACTTGTCTGTTGTTAATCGTCACTTTTCTTTCAATTAGAGGTTGAGAATCAGTGACTTGAACAGCTCGCATAATATCAGTATTAGGCCCGGTACGCTCTGCCATTGATTTACCCTGATAATTTAATGAGAAATCCGCAAATAAACTATCCATGAATAGCTCATCGTCTGCCCACTTTTGTTGTCTTTTCAAGTGGTCATTATCTAACTGCTGCCTCAGTCGTTCCTCGATCGCACTCACTCGGTTAGAATTAGGAACTCCGTACTGATCAGCATTTTTGAGTAAGTAATAAGCGATCGCTGTTCTAATGGCACCTTTAATTGAGCTGCCGGGAATGTAAAGCTGTCCGAATCCATTACGAATCATGGGCCGTAAATCAGTTACTTTTTCATCAGTCCATTTCCTGTCAATTGCTCCTAGTGGAAAAATAGGATTTCCCAAAATATCTTCAGCATTTTGCCAATTTTTACCAAAAGCTGATTCCAGAATACTGAGAATTTCTTGTCGATGCTCTATCGCACCGATATAATCATGCAATTTTCCTCGATTTGACAACGCTCTAGCCAGAGCTTCTTGATCTGGAAGATAGACTCTTTGACTGGTTTGAACATATTCAAATGGGTTGAGCCGAGACACCGCAGAGCCAATGTGTAAAAGCGGACTCGATAACTGAATTGTTCTAGTTTCATAAACTTGAGGCTTGGAAATATTCAAAGCTGAAACCATGACTATTGTTGTTATAGGATAATAGGCAAGCTAAAACCAATTCCACTCCGATACACTTTATGTAATTTTTGAAATTGGTAGGGAGTTACATCCGCTAATTGTCCGTTAGTAGGCATTGGAAATACCGAGCCTTCGACAAACATTCGCACTTTTTTACGTCGCAGTTGTCGCCCAGAAAAGGGAGAGGAAATCCATCCCCCTCGTTCCAGTATTCCATAACTAGCTCTATCATTATGGACTATATCCGAAATCGGATTTTCCCAAAGCAAACTGATTAAACTGTAGTCGGTTGCTTGAGGACAGTTAAGCAACTTTTTCCATGTATCAGATAGCTCTGACCAAGTGGGTTTAAATTGTCCTGCGCCACTGGAACGCTCACCGCCTAAGCCTTCATCCCCCAATAAATTTAAGGCGGCAAAAAGTCTATTTTCTAAGTCTTTATCGACGTTAACTAAATCTATTAAAAAGTACAATCCACAGGACTTATTAAATTGTACAAAACCAGTATGATAGAAATTAGTCGCCCGAGTTTGTCGGTCGATCGCTACTTTGGGAGTTTTATGGATTTGATAGGCTTGGCTATAGTCAAAAATTCCCGAATTTTTGAGATTACCAGAACTGTTAGCCTGGTTAGTATAATCAATCAATTCGGTGCGATCGGTCCCCGTAAAACCACTACCTTGATACCAGCGTTGCCAAATATCCAGAGGTAAGTAGTGAATTTTTTTGTAAGTCTTGGTAAATTCTAAATCATTTCCTACTGGATACCCGCGCGGAAATTTGAGAGGTTTTGGTAAGTAGTCAATCCTTTTCTGACCATCCTCAGAGTAAATAAATGTTGAGCTGACCCGAAAAGGAGGCGATGATTCAAAAGATTGCAGTAAATCTTCAACGGCATCTTTTCCAAACAACCGAGCATAGGAAATAATCAGCGCACTAAATAATGTATCAGAACGCACCCGTTCGCTCGTTTCTTCAACTCCAATTCCGACTTCACCAAAATGGGTAGAGTGTTGTCCGAAATTCAGGCTAACTCGCTTGTAGTTGCTCATAATCTAGGTTTAACTGCCTGGTAACTGAGATTGAATTTCGCTAAATCTGCTTAAAAATTCAGCCGTATTTTTGAGGGATGGGAAGTTAATAGAAGTACCGCCACCACTGGCAATATTTTCGTATTGTTTGGCATCACGGTACTCAAAATTAAAATTCTCAAATTTCACTTTTCCGTAACCCCTAGAACCATGTCCCCCCAAGGCATCATCTTCTAAAATTGACAGAGCGATCGCTAAGTTTTTGACATCTTTAATCGCCTGATTTTCATCCTCAACGGTATAAACCATTTCAAAAGTAAATTTCGCTCCGGCTGGGACTCGCTCTAATTGTCTGGGGTTAGCCGCTGCTGTCACCCGATCTAATCCATTCTCAAACTTCCACTCAGTCATATACAACCCAGTGTCAATGTTACGAAGTTGCTCTGCTGATTCGGGAGTTAAATGGCAATCCCGAACAATCAAGCGAGCCGGACAATTTCTGCCTTTAATCTTCGTATGAGATACACCATTAATGGTTTTATTTCCCTGACCACCTAATTCCTGTGACTGAGCAATATCGCTAGGAATCCAACACTTAGAACCACCAGTGGAGCCAAAGAGACGGCTAACTTCACAGGTTTTTGCGCCTTCATATTCAACATACTGATCCGCTTGAATCTCTGTATAGCCACTCTCTAGATCATCACTTTCATAACGGTATGTTCCGCTTCCTCCCCCTCGATTTAAAGGTTTATTAAGCCATCTTTCTAAAATGGCTCGAAGTTTACCTTTAATCGAAGAACCAGGCAAATATGGATATTGACTCACCGGATCGCGAATCACAGGTTTATCCAGTCCTCCAATTTCCAATGTTTCTCCGCCACCACCGATATGCAGTCCCGTTTCAACAATCAGAGTTCCCGTAATTTTTAACTTTCCAACTAGGGGGGTTTGAGGTCTTTCAATAACTGTCATTATTTTCCTCCTTCGGCTTTATGATAAGCAATAATGGACTCGATTAATTGAACTAAGCGTTCAAAATCTTCTAAAGAATGTACATGATCGATAGCAGCAGACATAACATCACTCAAAGGTTTGGCTGCCTCTTGTCTGGCTGCTGCATAAGCTAACTTGGGTTTGAGAAGTACAATTTCCGGTTCAATTTCGGCAAAAAGCTGATTCTGATTTGCTTCAGTTTGAGCCAGTTTGGCTTTCAAACGATTAATGGCATCCAAAAACTTGCGGATCTGATTGGTCTCTAACCTCTTGTTTTTGAGATAAGGCCCGAAAATCTCAGCGTGTTTAACCAGATCTCGAATTGGGTAATCTTTGAGAGTCCCATTTTTCTTGTCCTGTTTCAACTTGTGAATAGCTTTAATTATCTCTCGATCCGGAGTTGGGGATGATGCTGATTGAGGTGTTGAATTGTGTCTCGGTTGATTGGGAGTCATAATAATTTCCGGTTTTTATATGAGAAGCAAGGTCTGACTAAGAAGGCGGGTTTTTATTCACTGTTAATTGAAGAACGGTTAAGCATCTCTAGCCAGGTAGCGATCGCTCGAAAGTAGGGGGCATTATAGGGGTTTTTTAGAGAAGTACGAATTGGTTCAAAATTAGGATGATTACGAACATGATTTGGTAGCCTTGCTAAAGTATAAGCAATTTTGGGCAAGTGCAGGAAGTAACGGACATCCCACTGATACTCCTGGGGTTTTCTGGCAGCTTCTTTTATCATTTTATCCTGAAGTTCTGCTGTTGCCAAGAGATTCCTTATAAAACTTCGAGAATAATTGATTTCCAGAGATTGATGCAATTGTTTAACAAATGGCATAACTCCCCAAAGACTCGGTGATATTTCGTTAGCAAGATAAGTTTGCAATTCCTTCGTTTTCAAGTAATTATGAGGACTCCGTGGCATATTTGGCAAATTTGTTAGTTCAGTTCCCAACCACTCATCCCATTTAAATACACTACCAAATAATCCCAAGCTGTCTCGACCATTTGCTTTAGCTTTATCTTCTGCTTGTCCAGATTCTTCTGCGGCTTGGTAGAGAGGAAATTTAGCAACTGACAAGCTAATACCACCAGAAAGGGTGATGTCTGGGTGATGCCCTGTATAAGCGCGAAAGCACTGATAAACATCAAAAGCAAATTCCACAACTTCATGCCATGCACCACTCACAAATAAATCATCTCCTCCAGCATAAATAAATAGTAAATTTTGGCGTTCTCCGGTTAGTCTCTGAAACACTGTATTATGTAAATTTTCCTGACGAAATTGAGCCAGACTATTCAAATAAACTTTGAAAAAATAACTCATTTGGCGCGATAAGCCAGCTAACCGAGGTAAGGTTTGATCATTTCCTAAACCTTTGGCAAAAATCTGCCCTAATTTGTCTACATCCATTCGCAAATAACCAACTCTGGGAATACAACCGTCTTTTTTAGCCATATCTGCCATTTCATTGGCTGTCATTGTTCCATATTCTTCCTGGCTATTTTGAGCATAGTTGCCGAGTAATAAAGAAACGGAGTGACAATTTTTATAGTCGGCAACTGTCCAATTGTTTACCCAAAAAACAGTTTCCGATTCTTGTAAATTTTGAACTTGCTGCTTTCCTCGAAATAAGTGATAATATATACTCTGTCCTGGTAACTTAATGTGCAAGCTATCTAAGGATTTTGCCATACTATTGCGAACTGGCGATCGCACGATCGCATCTACTTTAAAAAGTTCACTTCCCAGGCGAAACATCTGCCGACAAGTCGGACAAGCTAACACCGAATCTGCTTCTTGATGGTTAAGCGGTTGTAAGTTTTCCTCATCATCTCGATGGCAAACCCGACAAGGTTCATAGGTTTCCTTAATCCCTAATAAATTATCCAAATGATGATCGAATTTCCGAGCTTTTTGCAGAGCCAATTTTTGAGTAATAGTTGCCCATTGTTGAGCAAATTTAGCCGTTCCAATTTCCTCGATATTAAAATTTTGAGACCCTAGACTTAAAAATACTTTGCCTTGAAATTCATCAATTAGCCATTCATTGAAAATATCTCGTATGGGTTCAACTAAATTTTCATTATTCTGTTCGGGAGCTAATAAATATAAATTGCCACCGCCAACATAAATAATATTAGTCCGAGGTATATTTAATTTCATTAGCAGTTGTTGAGCCACTTCTTCCGTCACTAATTCCAGATAAAAACTTCTAGCTCTCAGTGATTTTAAGGCTCCGTCAGATGAAATTGTATAGATAAAGTCTTGAATTCCAGACAAATCACCCGCTATTAAGCTAATCTTTGATGCTTGATAATCATGTGATAAAATCGCGGCGATCGCAGCAGTTGATTTGACCAAATCATAAAAAGCTACATTTTCAACTCCTAATGATAAACAGGACCCAAACTTTTCTAAAAGCAAGGTTAATAGTGATAAGTTGTCCCAATCTTCTGGTCTTAAATAGGCGATCGCTTCTCTAATGTTTTGTTGCAAAACATCAATTTGTTCGGCTTTAACTGGTTCATTTGTAGGATAAGGAATTCTAGGGTTGCTATCCTCAATGGCGATAGCGGGTACATAATGCCGATGAGATTGTGGCTGTGATAGATTCACCGCATCAAACAAGAGGTGTAAGGGTTGAATCTGGCTTGTCTCTGTCCAAGATAACAATTGTTTGGCTCTAGCGATCGCCCGATTCTCTTCTGGGACATTAAAATTATCAGGCCATTTGGCTTGTGCCCAATTTGCTAGATGCCAAACTGCTTCTCTAATTACCTGTAGAGCTATTATATTTGGGGCTGTAGAATTAACCATATCTCAATCGTGAAACTTAGTAAAACTTAACTGTATATTGCTCAAAATACAAAGCATGAAAGAAAACGCGATCGCATCCCACCACCTCCGCGCCGCCACCTTGACCCAGAGGCGATCGCCCCTCCCCTCGCGAAAGTTCTAAAAAAGGCTGCTACAAAATGTGGGTTAATATAACTATAACCCTTGCCGTGAGACACTCCCACCATCTTAAACCTAATGCTTAAACACCATAGGCTATTCCCTTATTATTAAACAAAAATGTAGCTTTTGACTGTAAATTTTTCTAAAGGTTATCCTCCCATTTCAGTTATCCTCCCTTAGAGATGGCCATCGTCTAGGGAGATCATCTATCTACCTATCAGCAGCAACCGATAAATTTACGCAAATTTAGAAAAATTTAATTTATCAATTACCTCTAATCTCTGTGTAGAAGCCATTTACAGCGGCGATCGCCCCCACTTGGGAGCCCCTTCAATTCCAGATGTTCAGAAATACTCAACCCTTTTAGTATAACCATCTTTGGAAGGGCCCCCTTCCATAATTATCATCTTCCCTACCAGAATTTAAATATACTCAGCCGGAGACCATAGCGAATTATAGATATTTACTAGACTAATACCGACAAAAACCATATAAATTGATTTTATTTAGATTATCAAAAATTAGTTAAATTTGTTAATTGATAGTTATTATAATTGATGTTTGATAATTTGAGGAACTTCAGAAATTACCACATTAATAGGAACCAATCGCCCCACCGTGGTATAATAGCTATTACCCACATTGGTGGTAGTTGACCTTTCGCGGAAACGGTTAATATTCTCAAGGAACCAGTCGCGGGTGGCTGGCATAGGTAATTGGTAAAGCACACGAGGAGTCACGAAGTAGTAAAACACCCAATCTGCTTTTGTGTAAATAAAACAACCGGGTGTATTGCGTTCCTTGTTGCTGTGAGTTTCCCAAAAAAAATTACCAGTTTTGTGGTAGCGATCGCCCTTAATTTCCACTTGATAGAAGCCAGTTTTAGTTATCCAAATCAAATCAACATCAACCCTTTGATATTCCCGGTTGTCTTCCACATTTTCAATAGCCACAGTTTCCGGCAGACCAGATAACCAGCCTTCAATATCTCTGGTGGCTTGTTTAGCCACTTGCATAGATTGATTCATGTTATACATAGATGACTCCTCCTGAAAAATTGTCGTGTTTCTGGTGATTAATTATTGCCATTAGCCAAATTCAGCCCTGTTAAAACCCCTACTAAAATCGTGTTTCATACTCAAACCTCACCTCACTTTCATTGCCAAAATTCGTAGCGCCCCGCAAAAGCAAGCGGTCATTAACCCGATAGTTGAGGTTAAACTGGGTAGGCTGGTTCGCCGCCAGAACCCGACTCACCGAAACCGACACATCATTAGCAACATCCAAACCCACCTCTAGCCCCAAACCCAAAGCCGTCGAACCCGAACGTTCCTGCGACTGAGACACCCGCGCCGGATAAATGCGAAATTCAGTCAACCCAGTAGCATCAATAACATTCTGTTGAATCTCATTAAACAGTCCCGCACTAGCAATATTTGCCAAAACTAAAGTCGTATCCCCCGTTACCCCTTCAATAGCACTACCTCCTAACAAAGCTAACAGTTGAATTTCCGATCGCGGTGGTGAACTGCGTAACTCCAGAATATCGTTAATTTCAGAAGCCGGACCCTGAGCCAAAGCAGTTACCCTAATAGTGCGTACCGTACCAAATTGAGAAGCCCTAGGTACTTCCATAAGTTCCGTTTCAAAAGCAGAAGTTGAAGCCACAGCCGGAGTCGTTTCCGATACCCTAGTCACCAGTCGCACATCCAAAATCGGGTCAAGTCCATTATCAGGAACAAAAGTAGCCCGTTGAGGATAACCCCGGTCTAACTGAAATCGACTCGTGTACAAATTCACCGCACCTCCCGTCAATTCAATAGTTCCCTGGGGGCGAAGACTATCTAAACTATCTAAATCTCCATTAACTATAATTGTGCCGTTGGCGTTAAAATTTAGCACAGGCGCATCAAAAATAGGCGTAATAGAAGCCGATCGCACTTGAATATGTTCTCCCAAAGTCAACGTAAAATTATTCAAGCTAACCTCTACAGGTCCAGTATTTAGCAGTTCTGGATTATCTCCGTTATCCGTAGCCGGGGGTCGGTCTGCTTCCGGTAAAGTTACAGTCCCATCAAACAACACCACCTCACCACCAATTCCCGGTTTTAAAGCCGTCCCACCAATCACAATTTCTCCCGCCGCTGCTCCCTGATACAATAGGGCTAAATTTAACTTTAAATTTTCCAGAACCATTTTTAAGGGCGAGTCAATATCTGGATCTTCCGGTTTCATCGGTTCAAAAATTGGCAATACCCCATCGATAAAAACCTTTCCCGTCCCAGTATCTCCGAATAATTCTCCTTCCATACCCTTAACCCGCAGGCGATTTCTCAGGAAAGTTGCTGTTCCCGATAAACCCGTAATCGAACTGTTATTACTAGCGAGCCTCAACACCACATCTTCCAGCTTCAACACCCCATCAGGTTCGATCACAATATTCTCAATTGAACCATCATCAGCCTGTTCTAGCACTCCTCGCGCCCGCATTTGTACAAAACCCTGTCCCTCAACCCAAGTCACTTCTGGATTGAGTAAATTAATAATCTTGAATCCCTCATTCAGCATTTCCACCTCAGCGCTGACCAGATTACTTTCTGGTCTCACCTTAGCAAAGGGTAATCTAAAAGGTACTGATGCACGATATTCTATAGGATCTTGTTCCGTAACTAACACCGTTCCACCTAGATTAAACCGGGCGTTATTATAGTTAAAACTACCCCGCGCCTCTTTCAGGGGTTCATCATTAAATAATCCTTCAAGTACCGTAAATTCCCCCGATGCTTGGGGATTATCTAAACTCCCGGCGAACAAAGCCCGCAGGTTTAACTGTCCACTCAAAGCAATATTGGGAATGTCATAAAATTCTTCTATGGCTTCTAAGCGCAAATTCTTAACCCGCAACTGACCCGAAGGTATTTGCTCATCTAAATCTAGTTGTCCCTGAAATCCCACCAATGTCTCGCCGTAACGCACTCTCAACGGTAACACCCGGACTATATTATCCTCGAAACTTGCCTCTAATCCTAACTCATCAATTCGGTAGGAGCCCCATGTCCAGTCCTCACC
>NZ_PKGG01000558.1:0-442 GCF_046480465.1 Arthrospira sp. PCC 8006 | reverse complement strand
ACCCCGAGACCCGCGCGGAGCATCTGGAGCGGGTGCCGCTGGTTGAAAACAAGAAGATCATGCAGCCCTTCGGCGACCGCTCGAAAGTGGTGATCGAGCCGTTTCTGACGGATCAGTGGTTCGTGGATACCGCGAAGATCGTTGAACCGGCGCTGGAGGCGGTGCGCAGCGGTGCGACGAAGATCCTGCCGGAGAGCGGCGAGAAGACCTATTATCACTGGCTGGAGAATATCGAGCCCTGGTGCATTTCGCGGCAGTTGTGGTGGGGGCATCAGATACCGGTCTGGTATGATGCGGACGGCAACCAGTATTGCGCGGTCTCCGAGGCCGACGCGCAGGCGATGGCGGCCGGCAAAACCCTGACGCGCGACCCGGATGTCCTAGACACCTGGTTCTCCTCGG
This sequence comes from Arthrospira sp. PCC 8006, assembly GCF_046480465.1. Taxonomy (NCBI): domain Bacteria; kingdom Bacillati; phylum Cyanobacteriota; class Cyanophyceae; order Oscillatoriales; family Microcoleaceae; genus Arthrospira; species Arthrospira sp. PCC 8006. The sequence goes on along the minus strand of NZ_PKGG01000558.1, from coordinate 40 downwards.
GCCTCTGGCCCATCGGCACGCTGGGCTGGCCGGAACAAAC
>NZ_PKGG01000502.1:0-728 GCF_046480465.1 Arthrospira sp. PCC 8006 | reverse complement strand
TAATGATACCCTCTATGGCGGCGAGGATAATGATACTTTATTGGGTGGCAATGGTAATGATCTTTTGTTTGGGAATCAGGGAGATGATAGCCTAGATGGGGGTCCGGGTGATGATACTCTCTATGGGGGGAAAGGTGATGATACTCTGTTGGGTAGTCAGGGTAATGATATACTGCTAGGAAATATGGAAAATGATATCCTCTATGGCGGAGATGGGGATGATTGTTTATATGGTGGTCAGGGTAATGATACTCTCTATGGGGGTCGAGGTAGGGATTATTTAAGTGGCGATCGCGGTAATGATTTCCTGGTTGGTGTTGATACTAGCGCTGATTTTCCGGGACTGACAACTATTGACACCCTGGTTGGCGGAGAAGGTTTTGATACTTTTGTATTAGGCAATGAAAACGGACCGTTTTACGATAACGGTAATGATGATATTAATGGTGTGGCTGACTATGCTTTGATTTTGAATTTTAACAGCACTACTGATGTCATCTTACTGAGTAATGACGATTATTTATTCTCTACTGATATCCCCCAACCACTCCCACAAGGGACTGCTATTTTCCGTCGGACTCCCGGCGAAAATGAGTTGATTGCTATCTTAGAAGGGGTGGTGAATCTTCAATTTGATGGCAGTAATCTTGATGATGGACCGATTAGGTTTATCTAGCACCACAAAAATGATTGGGTGTAGGGTGCGTCAGACACCGAAAACTGAAATC
>NZ_PKGG01000580.1:0-405 GCF_046480465.1 Arthrospira sp. PCC 8006 | reverse complement strand
ATTTTTTTCAGATCCGAAGGCATTTTATCCATTGACCCCGAACTCTCCTCCAATTCCGCCATTAACTGCGCCAAATTGTATCCCATCACCGACAGTCGCTCCTCACCCAACCAGTTGAGATATCGGCGACTCCACCCTTTCCGAATTGGGTTATTTAAAATCTGTTTCCACTTTTCGGTTGGCTCCTTACTAATAGACTGGTACTGTTTTACCCCTGTTGGATCGCCAAAATTTCCTTTTAAATCAACTCTAACAAATTGGGAGACAATTTGCGGATTAAACGGTAAATCTAAATAAGCAAACACCTGGCTTAATTCTCGCCTAGGGTTCTCTATAATATCTTCATATCGGACACATAAAACCCGATCATCATACATTTTTGAAGCATCAATTAAATTGTTGAGT
>NZ_PKGG01000616.1:0-348 GCF_046480465.1 Arthrospira sp. PCC 8006 | reverse complement strand
TATGAACCGGCCGGTCGCCAATCATCGCGCGCAGCCGTTCGACCTTGGTGATCTGCGAATGGATGAACTGCTGACCTCCAAAACCGGGGTTGACGGTCATGACGCAGATCAGATCCAGCAGATCGAGCAGATGCTCCACCGCCTCGATCCCGGTGCCGGGGTTGAGCGCAAGCCCAGCCTTCTTCCCGGTTGCGCGAATGGCCTGAAGGGTTCGGTGAATATGTGGCCCGGCTTCCAGATGGGCGGTGATGATATCGGCACCGGCACTGGCGAACGCCTCGATATAGGGATCGACAGGGGCGATCATCAGATGCACATCCATCACCCCGGCGATATGTGGCCGGATCG
>NZ_PKGG01000571.1:0-421 GCF_046480465.1 Arthrospira sp. PCC 8006 | reverse complement strand
TACAAGCCGCTGATGAAGCTAKTATATTTTTGTTTCCCAATGAGCAAAATCGACAAGGCATCGATCTTCTTCTCAAATCACTTAATTCTTTTGGCAAGCTGTCCATAAATTTCGTTTTTTCACCTGTTCCTGATCTCAGTGATATAGGAATGACTAAAGTTACAAATCTTTGGGGTATTTTACGTCAATTAATTCAGCAKGAAATAGAACAAGATGAATTGAGCGAAAATGGGGATGACTCAGATGATACTCAATCGGAAATAGCCGAGCCATTGGTAGTGCCTTATCTACCACCTATTGCTCTAGCTGAGGATTATCCTGTAACCGGGTTATTAGATTACTACAATCGAATTGCTAACTTAATCGATGAAGATACTAATCAACTTCGCTTAGGAGAAATATTGCCAGGTAAAGATACCTC
>NZ_PKGG01000632.1:0-307 GCF_046480465.1 Arthrospira sp. PCC 8006 | reverse complement strand
GCGGTATCGGCGTGGCGGTCATCACCAGAATGTCGGCGCGTTCGCCCTTCTCTCCCAGTGCCATGCGTTGCGCCACACCAAAGCGGTGCTGCTCGTCGATCACTGCCAGACGCAGATCGGCAAAGACCACATCCTTCTGGAAGACGGCATGCGTGCCGATCAGGATATCGATCTGCCTGCCGGCCAGATCAGCCAGCTTGCGCGCCCGCTCACGGCCCTTGTCGCGCCCGGTCAGCAGTTCCATGCGCACCCCGGCGCTGGCGGCCATCGGTGCCAGCCCCTCGAAATGCTGCCGCGCCAGTATCTC
>NZ_PKGG01000432.1:0-1730 GCF_046480465.1 Arthrospira sp. PCC 8006 | reverse complement strand
CGGGAAACCGATATAAGTGACGGTTGGAGTGGGGGGTGTCGAGGTGGTTGCGATCGCCGTTGATTGTTGATTATAATTATGGGAGCCGGGATTGTTGGGTTGATATGAACTATTCCTCTGCATTAGCTGTAATTCAAGAAAAATACCCCCATGTGGCAGTGATTGAGGTGTGGGCGAATGTCCTGTTTTTACGAATGACTAAGGGGCGTTGTGTTTTCTACCCGAAAAAGGGGACGATTTGGGCGCACCTGGAAACGGGGACTTGGGTGTTGGCGGCGGATAATCAAGTGGCGGCGAGAAAGTTATATAAACAAATGGCAATTAAACTGCATCCTGATAAGCAGTCGGGTAGTCACGAGAAGTTTATTAAGCTGACAAATTGTTATGAAAATTATGAAGCAATTAGAATTAGATTTGGGGCTGAATTTGACGACGACTACCCGGAAGACCCCAAATACTCCAAATACCACTACTACACCGCCAGACAAAGCCACGAGTGGTTCAGAGAAACCTACAGCAGTTATAAAGCCTGGGTTAAAAGACAGAAAGAACACGACGAGTACGCTAGACGACAAATCGAAGAACTCGGCGTGCCTTTTTGATGAAACCAGTCGCCGGGTGCTAGAGAGAAGACCTCGATTTGAGAAGGATTATCAGCAACAGTTGGTTTATTATTTGACTAAGGCTTGTCAGTATCTGCCTTGGCGTTTATATATAGAGTTCGAGGTGAATGTTAGGGGAAAGCAGCGTTTTATTGACTTGGTGTTAAAAACCCCAAGCCCTCAACATATATTGATGGAGTTGAAAAAAGGGACGATAACTATTGAGATTATTAATGAGGTTTTGGAGAGAGGCTATGTGGAGGGGTATAAGCAACGCACCAAGAATAGTAAATATCCGATACTTTATATTATTGGTAAATCGGTTAGTGCTGAGGCTGAAGAATATACTAATCTGACTAATCAACAGTGGAAGAGAGAGTTTAAAAGGTGTAAACATAAACCTCAAGTTATCCTGAGAACCTATTCTAAATTAATGGGGTTTTTGGACTCTCGGTTAACGGAAACTGATATCGGTGGTTTTGAGTTGGACCGGGTGAGGCGGGATGTTCCTTTATTGTATGAGTTGCCCATGGGGGATTGATTACCATAAAACATGATATTTGTCAAGGTGCGAATAACCGAATACTTTATGCCGGGAAACCGATATAAGTGACGGTTGGAGTGGGGGGTGTCGAGGTGGTTGCGATCGCCGTTGATTGTTGATTATAATTATGGGAGCCGGGATTGTTGGGTTGATATGAACTATTCCTCTGCATTAGCTGTAATTCAAGAAAAATACCCCCATGTGGCAGTGATTGAGGTGTGGGCGAATGTCCTGTTTTTACGAATGACTAAGGGGCGTTGTGTTTTCTACCCGAAAAAGGGGACGATTTGGGCGCACCTGGAAACGGGGACTTGGGTGTTGGCGGCGGATAATCAAGTGGCGGCGAGAAAGTTATATAAACAAATGGCAATTAAACTGCATCCTGATAAGCAGTCGGGTAGTCACGAGAAGTTTATTAAGCTGACAAATTGTTATGAAAATTATGAAGCAATTAGAATTAGATTTGGGGCTGAATTTGACGACGACTACCCGGAAGACCCCAAATACTCCAAATACCACTACTACACCGCCAGACAAAGCCACGAGTGGTTCAGAGAAACCTACAGCAGTTATAAAGCCTGGGT
>NZ_PKGG01000147.1:0-13382 GCF_046480465.1 Arthrospira sp. PCC 8006 | reverse complement strand
AACCTGAAAGGACAATTAGACATCACCGGAGACCTGAGTGGTGGACTGTTATTTTCAGCGGGGAATAAAACCAGCCACCACCTGAAAACCCAAGCGGAAACGGCCACCCAAGCCTATCGTTTTCCGGTGTTAGTTGAACAAGTAGGAAATTCCCTGGTAAAATTCACCAGCAGACTGCAAAATAAAACTGATAGTTTTCAAGTTCCTTTGGAGATAAAACCCCTAGAAACAACGGAACAGGTAATCGCTTCCGGGACTACCCGCGAAACCGTCAGCATTCCCATTAATATTGATGATAAGGTAGTCCCCAATGCGGGAGGTCTAACTATTTCCCTGGCTAATAGTTTAATCCCCCAATTAACACAACCTGCGACCCAAATTTTCCAACAGCCAACTTTACCATTCTTAGAACCCATAGCCAGTCGTTTATTAATAGCAAGTAATCTCCAAATTATTGGGAAAAATCCTAATGATTTATCGGGCTTAGATTTGGAATTGCAAGCTAATGATGCTATTAACAGATTAGCCGGCTTACAAAAAGAAGATGGCGGTTTTGGCTATTTTCCCGCCGCGAATATCTCCGATCCGCTACTATCGAGTTACGCCGCAGAAGCCTTAGCCAAAGCATCTCAAGCCGGATTTACGGTTAATAATAATCTGATTAATCGCCTCAGAAATTATCTAAATCAAGTAGTTGCTAATCCTGATGAAGATGGCTTCTGTGTTAATAATATCTGTAAAAACCGCCTGCGTCTTGAAGCGTTAATCGCCTTATCAGACTTAGGAGAAACGCGCAGTGATTTCATGGCAGAAATTTACGGAACTTGGCGGGAATTTGACCCCGCCACCCAAATTAAACTGGCTGGTTATTTAGCCAACTTCCCCCAATGGGAAACGGAATTTAATACGATTTTCCAAGATATCCAAAAACACATTTATCAAACGGGACGGACAGCGACGGTTAATTTACCCCCCGGATATCAATGGTTAGCCTCTCCGACGGTTTTACAGTCTCAAGCATTGCGCTTATATATTACCCAAAACCAACAGCCAGAAACTATCGGTAGATTAGTGGAAAGTCTGTTAAACCTGCGTCGTGAGGGAATTTGGCAAAATGACTATGATACCGCCGAAGCGTTAACGGCGTTAGTGGCTTATCAACAAACCCAAACCACGTCGGAAAGTTTCCGGGTTAATTTGCAAGTGGGGGGGTACATATCAGAGCAAATCGAGTTAGGAAATGATGGTAATTCTAGCTTTAATCTTAACCTACCGATGGCAGAATTACCCCAAGGAAATTATCAACTATCGATTCAACCTGAAAATTCGGGTAATTTACATTATTGGATAAAATACAGTTATCGCCTAGAAGGAAAGCAGCCAGGTCAACTTAATGGTCTTCGGGTGATTCGGACTATTCGACCGGCTAACGAAACTGAAAGTCTGCAAACCTATAGCCTCACAGAGGAGTCTAAACCTTTAACGGTGAAACCGGGACAGATATTTGATATTGGGTTGGAAATTATCGCAGATCATCCAGTGGATAAAGTGATGATTGTTGACCCTCTCCCGGCTGGTTTAGAGGCGATTGATAGGAGTTTTGAGACGAGTAATCAAGCCTTACAAAGTCAGGCTGATAGTTGGGAAATTGCCTATCAAACTATTTATCGCGATCGCATTATGGCTTATAGCGATCGTCTCATACCTGGTGCATATCATGTTCATTATCTAGTACGTTCTGTCACCCCCGGCGAATTTATCTGGCCGGGTGCTAGAGCCTATCTACAATATAACCCAGAAGAGTTCGGACGAACTACCTCTGGGTTGTTAGTGGTATCGGATAGATAGACTCGGAAAAGCTCCGCCTATTATACCATAAATGGAGGATAATAGCAAGTAATCATAATCAATTTGGTAGTGTTACCTAATGACACTTGAAAACGTGAAAAGGCGGCAGTTTGAGGACGTTCACCTTTATAAATTTCTAACATTCCCAGGGTGACAACTTCATGGATATAGTAATCTAACGCACTCACGGCTAAAACCAGGGATGCTCGTAAAATATCAGATAAATCTAAAGCCGGGGTCGATTGAGATTTAATATAGTTATGAACATCAATTAAATCCCTAACACGAGCAATACTGACCCGAAATTGGTCAAGCGCTAATTGCATAACTCTGAGAAGTTAATCCGATAACTTTATCTGCTAGGTCTGCAAATACCCCACGAAATTCTTCCTGTTTTTTCCGATTGTTTGTTAAAACTTTTCCAGCTTGTCTTAATTGCTCACGAGTTAAATCATAAATGGGAGTTTGATGCTTTTGAGAAAGGGCAATTAGACTATTAAAGTTAGAAATCTTGGTTAAAGTAAAAGTTTCGCTAATACCTTGCTCAAAATAACTGGGAGTAGGTAACATTAAACCAGATTGTCTGAACACAGGAACTAATTTATCTTTAACATCTGCCTCGATTTTGTCAATCCATTTTTGAAAAGCCACAGTTTCCTTACCGTGAATAATTCGATAATTCTGAATAATAGTTCCCAGAAAGCGAAGTTTAAAATCAGGAAATGGATAGATTGCCTCTTTTAAAATCGGTGACGAACTGGCTTTTTTAGCCCAGAATGACCATTTAGGCAAAATTTTACTCAAGGATTCGATCGCCATCACGGAGAAGAAATCAGCGGTAGTAGGAATGATAAAAAAGTCGCTGGTCATCAACAAATTTTGATTAATTGAATTCAAGCTAGGACTCATATCAATTAAAATATAATCCGCATTAAAGAGCGCGGCAGTTTTGTTAAACAATGCAGTAATAGACCCGGGTAAATTTTGGAGTGTTTGAATGGAACTACTTAACTCTTGAGCAATACCTAGGGTAACTTCATACTCAGCAAATCCCACATGACCCGGAAGTAAAAATAAGCCTTCTTGACCTAATAAAGGAACACAATTGACGGCTTCAATGGCTTTAGGTTGACCTTCAAAAGCTGGGGCGAGTCCGGTCTTAATGTTTGAATGTGTATTGTAGATAGCTTCGATTCTGGCTTGGTCATCTTCGGTATCTTGTTCTAAAGCCATACCAGTTAAATTACATTGTGGGTCAGCATCTACAATAATCACTTTTTTGCCTTTTGATGCTAACATCCAACCCAAGTTAAATGTGGTGGTGGTTTTACTGACTCCGCCTTTGTGATTAAATAGTGCGATTTTCTGAACCATGATATTTACCCTGTTTTTAACTCGCCGATGTTGGGTAATTGTAGCATATAATCATTGCCCCAACCTTTAATAATATGGGGGTTTGAGACTCAGTTCAGATGCTGTCTGATGTGGCTGTATCAATTCTGAGGTGATGGTGATGAGGTGAGAGTGGTGGGGGTCTGTCTGGCTCTGGGGAGACTGATGGCTAGATTTAAGGGGTCATGTTAGGATGGAGCCAGAGGCTTGATGGTGGCGGTTATGGTTCTAGGGACTCGGAAATATACGGGAAGTTAGAAGCCGAAACGCTTACCCAGAGGGAGATTAAGCGGCTGCCAGAAAAAAGTCAAAAAAAAATCGGCAAAAGGGTTGACAGAAGTTGAAAGATTCGCTAAGTTAATAAAGGTGAGAGCGCAAAAAGCTCGAAAATCAAAGGCGAAACACAAACACAAGCCCCCATCGTCTAGAGGCCTAGGACACCTCCCTTTCACGGAGGCGACAGGGATTCGAATTCCCTTGGGGGTACTCAAAATTTAAGGCTAGGGTAGGGATTGCGGAATGTGGTCTCTACCCTAGTCTTTTTGGTGATAGTTGGCTAACCTCAAGGGAGGATCTGGCGCATATAATCGCCCCATAATTGAGCTGCATTAGCGCTACTGCCGAAAGTGGGGGAATTGTCATCATTACCGAGCCAAATGCCTGTGGTGAGTCTCTGATTGGGTATATAGCCAATAAACCAGAGGTCAACATTGGAGTTGGTGGTGCCAGTTTTTCCAGCTTCCCCTAAACCCAAACTAGCATCCTGACCTGTGCCCCAACGAATTACTCCCTGTAGCATGGAAGTCATAGTTTCTGTGACGAGGGGAGAAACGACCTGGGGGACTCTGGGATTTTCTCGATCATAGGCATAAATGACCCGACAGCTATTAATATCGATCGCATCGGTGCAATCACTACTATCTAAAATACGTCTAATGCCGTGGGGATAGTGAGCTAAACCGCGATTAGCCATGACATTAAAAGCGCCAGTCATCTCTAGCAGGGTAACTTCACTTTGACCCAAAACCAAACCGGGAACCGGATTTAAATCGGAGCGAATGCCTAGCCGTCGTGCCATATCGACGACGGAATTTAAGCCGACCTCCTGGGCGACTCTTAGGGCGGTGACGTTTTCGGATAAAGCCATACCCCGATACATATCGACAGACCCACTACTGCGATCGCATCCTCTAAAAGTTTGTCCTTGCCAAGTGAGAGGTTCACAGGAATAGGTTCTACCGGGGGGGATACCCTTATCTAAGGCGGCGGCATAGGGAAAGAGCTTAAAGGTAGATCCGGGCTGTCGTAGGGCTTGAGTCACGCGGTTAAATTGACTATCCCCATAACTGATTCCTCCGACCATAGCCATAACTGCGCCATTACTGGAGTCGAGAGTGACTATTCCCCCCTGAGAAAAGCCAGCACCAGCGCCGACGGTAGCTAGATGTTGTTGCAAAGACCTCTCAGCGACGGCTTGCATTTGAGGATCTAAAGAGGTTTCGACAATAAAGTTACCCTCTCGCGCCAATTGACTGCCGAGAAGTCTCTCTATTTCGGTAAATACATAATCATAAAAGTAGGGTGCAATGGTACTTTCGAGAATTTCCCGCGCCCTGGGGTTAATTTCAATACGCGATCGCCTCGCCCGATCGGCTTCTTCAGAGTTAATCATTCCCAGGGCTTCCATTCTCGCCAAAACGCGATCGCGATACTGGACGGCTAACTCATAATTTTGAATAGGATTAAAACTATTGGGGGCGGGCAAAATACCTGCCAGAGTTGCGGCTTCGGACAGGGTTAAATTAGCGGCAGATTTGCCAAAATAGAACTGAGCGGCATTTTCAAAACCATAGAGGTCTAAGCCTAAATATACTCTGTTTAAATAGGTAAGTAAGAGAGTATCTTTCCCATAAAAAGTCTCTAATTTAAGGGCGACGATCGCCTCTCTGGCTTTCCGCCAGGCGGAATCTTCTGTGCCGACGTACTCCCTAAATAAAGTGCGGGCTAACTGCTGGGAAATCGTGCTGCCACCTTCTCTAATTGCACCGCCTTGTAAATTCGTGATAAAAGCCCTGAAAATTCCGATGGGGTCAATACCCATGTGCCAATAAAAGCGGCTATCTTCCGAAGCTATAACGGCCTTTGGTAGGTAAGAGGAAAAATCAGATAAAGCCTCTAATTCCAGTTGTAAATTATTGTTGGTTGTACCCCGCAGAGGCTGATTATCACGGGAATAAACGACTACCGGGCCATTGATAGAGCGAGGCAGAGGTCGCACGGTAAAATATTGCCACTGCCACAAAACGATTAAGGCGACCAAAGCACTAATACCACAGAAGGTATAAAGACCAGAGCGCAGTAACCGCAAATATAGGGGTGGTGGATCTACATACTGAACCCGAACACCATTAGCGAGTTCCGGGGGGCCTAAAGTAATGACATCCCCATGACGCAGGGGAAAAACCTGAAGCCGCCGCCGTCCCTTATAGACTCCATTGGTTGAGCTTTCGTCTTGGAGCAAAAATTGTCGAGAGGGATGTTCTCCCAAAATGGTTTTATGTGGTGGCTGACGTAATAAACACAGATGCACCTGACTAACTACAGGATTGCGAACCACGATATCACTAGATCGCGAAGAACGACCAATCACATAGCGATCGCCTAATAGCGGATAAACATCAGCCTTATCCGCATCAGCATTTTGCACCCAAAGTTCAGGAACCCTACTATTAGGCCTTAGTACCAGCCGGGAGAAGTTAACTCTGGCGTGAATGGTCTGCACAACCTGGGTGATGGCACTTATAACTGTATTTGACTTCGGGTCCGGCTTTTTAGATGACATATTTGGCGACATTTCGCATATAGCCGTTATGTGAGACTCACTGGCCTTAGCTGACTCGCAAGATTATAACACCTACTGTTAGTAGTGATTTACGGTTGGGGGAAATCAATGGATAATGCTATATAGGGTATCACGCTGGAGAGGTTTTCGCCCGACTGAGGCGATCGCCTGTTGAAGGTCTTTTACGGTCTGGCAGGTTCCCCCAGTAGCTCCTGCCATAGTGGTGATATGTTCTTCCATTAGGGTGCCACCGATATCATTACAGCCCCATTTTAGGGCTTCTGTGGCACCGGATAAACCCAATTTTACCCAACTAGGTTGATGGTTCATAATCCAGTTACCGAGGAAAATCCGGGCTATAGCCATGAGTCTGAGGCTATCAGTTAAAATTGGTTGGTCTCGTCCTACCCGGCGGCGTAAGGTGGGAGGTGCTTGTTCCCCGACAAAAGGCAGGGCGATAAATTCGGTAATGCGGGCGGGATAATTGCGGTCTATGGCTTTTTGTTGTAGCGATCGCAATTTTTGCAAGTGGGCGATCTGCTGTTGGTGGGTTTCAATGTGACCACATAAGATGGTGCTAGTGGTGGGAACTCCTAGACTGTGGGCGGTTTCTACAATTTCTAACCAGGTGGCTGTATTAATTTTTTCTGGACAGATGACCTGGCGAATGCGATCATCTAACACTTCGGCGGCTGTTCCTGGCATAGAACCGACTCCAGCATCCCGCAGTGAACCTATGACTACATCATAACTGAGGCGATCGCCACGGGCAATAAATTGCACTTCCTGGGGGGAAAAAGCATGAAGGTGTAAATTAGGAAACTCATTTTTGATGGTCTTCACCAACTGGAGATAATAGGGTAAAAACTGACCGTTAATCTGAGCCTTGGGATTTAATCCCCCCTGCATACAAATTTCGGTGGCTCCCCTTTCGACAGCATCTTTGGCTTTTTGGAGAATTTGCTCAAAACCCAACCAAAACGCCCCGGCTTCCCCTTCATCACGCCGAAAAGCGCAAAAATTGCAATGCTGTTCGCAAATGTTGGTAAAATTGAGATTGCGATTAATTACATAGGTTACAGTATCTCCACAATCACGCGATCGCCACTTATCTGCCACTTCTCGCAGACGTTCGGTAACTTTCGGGTGATTGGCTTCTAGTAGGATTAATCCTTGCTCTGGGGATAAATCAGCCCCCTCTGAGGCACAATCCAAAATGGCATCAACGGTTTGAGTTAACATACAATCTAATCAATAGTCTCCCAAGTTAAATCGGTCAGCATATTTACTCAAGTTCCTTAATTAATTGAATGACAGCAATGATATTAAAATCTGCTTTATCTATTGGAGTTCCCAGACGACCACTGCTCTGGTTTAGCCTCAAACTGCGGAATATACCGATTTTGATGCTTATGGGTGCGACTGTGTTGGTGTTCACGATCGCACCTATTCTAGCTCAGGAGGAACCATCTGCGGAACCATCCCCAACTTCGGAAATTGACAACCCATCTGTTGATCATAATCAATTACACAATCAGGGAGTTGAGCAATTCCATAAAGGCGAACATCGCGAAGCCATAGAAAGCCTAGAACAGGCATTGTCAATCCGCCGGAACCAAGGCGATCGCTTGGCTGTGGCGGAAACACTGAATGCTATTGGTGAAGTTTACAGCAATTTTAACGAAAGCGATCGCGCTTTACCAGCTATTTCTGAAGCCCTGGAAATTTACCGCCAACAAAACCCCCAGGGAGCCTCGGAAACGGCTCTAGTCGAAAGTGGTAAAGCCCGCAGTCTCAACCTTCTGGGTTTTCTTCACCGCCAACAGGGTGAATTTCCCCAAGCCCTAGAACACCATCAAGAAGCACTGAGACTAGCTCAAAGTGCAGGCGATCGTAGTGAAGTCGGGGAATCCTTACATAATATCGCGGCCGTCTATGCCAGTCAAGCTCAACCCACCCAAGCCCTCGACTATTATCAACAAGCCCGGGCTATTCGTCAAGAGGTTGGCAATTTACGGGATCTTTCCCGCACCCTCAACAATTTAGGGGCACTTTATTTTAGCATAGGAGAGGTAGAAAGAGCCCTAGAAATTTATCAACAAGCCCTGGCTTTCCGCCGACAAATAGGAGACCAAGCCGGGGTGGGGCGGTTGTTAAGTAATATGGGTTATATCTACCGCGAAAATGGAGATGATTTCCAAGCCTTAGTACACTTTCAGCAAGCGGCTCAACTCTTAGAACGCATCAGAGATAACGCTGGGGCGGCTCGTATCTTGAATTTAATGGGGATTATCTACGAAAATTTAGACCAGTTTCCTCAAGCGATCGAAACCTATCAGCAGGCTGCTAATTTGGCTAAGGAAGCTAATGATTTTGGTCTAGCGGGGACGGCACTTACCCAGATAGGTCGCATTTATAACAGTCAGGAAATGTGGGAAAAAGCCTTAGAAATTTATCAGCAAGCCCTAGAAGTTTATCGAGAATCAGAACAGCAGCCAGAAATTAGTCAAATCCTTAATCAGGTGGGCTCTATTCATGAGCAATTGGGCAACTATTCCCAAGCCCTAGAAACTCTCAAAAGTGCTTTATCTATCATCGAAGAAGCTGGAGACCCAGAAGCTGCACAGGCGACTCTCAACACGATTCAATCCCTCGAAGAAAAATTAACGGAAAATGAAAATGAAATGGATAATTGACAATTGTAGGGGCGGGTTCCGCAGTCAGTCATAGGAATGAGCGACCCGTTTAATAAACCCGCCCCACCCCACCGGTGAATTAATTGTTAATTATTAATTGTAGGGGCGGGTTCCGCAGTCAGTCATAGGAATAACCGACCCGTTTAATAAACCCGCCCCACCCCACCGGTGAATTAATTATTAATTGTTAATTGTAGGGGCGGGTTCCGCAGTCAGTCATAGGAATAACCGACCCGTTTAATAAACCCGCCCCACCCCACCGGGTAATTAATAAACCCGCCCCACCGGGTAATTAATTGTTAATTGTTAATTGTAGGGGCGGGTTCCGCAGTTAGCCATAGGAATGAGGGACGGGCTGAATAAACCCGCCCCACCCCACCGGGTAATTAATAAACCCGCCCCACCCCACCGGTGAATTAATTGTTAATTGTTAATTGTTAATTGTAGGGGCGGGTTCCGCAGTCAGTCATAGGAATGAGGGACGGGCTGAATAAACCCGCCCCACCCCACCGGGTAATTAATAAACCCGCCCCACCCCACCGGTGAATTAATTGTTAATTGTTAATTGTAGGGGCGGGTTCCGCAGTCAGTCATAGGAATGAGGGAAGCGCTTAATAAACCCGCCCCACCCACCGGGTAATTAATAAACCCACCCCACCCGGGGAATTAATTGTTAATTGTTAATTATTAATTGACAATTATAGGGGCGGGTTCTAAGGTGAGTTATAGGAATAACCGACGGGCTGAATAAACCCGCCCCACCCCACCGGTGAATTAATTGTTAATTATTAATTGTTAATTGTAGGGGCGGGTTCCACAGTCAGTTATAGGAATAACCGACGGGCTGAATAAACCCGCCCCACCCCACCGGTGAATTAATTRTTAATTATTAATTGTTAATTGTAGGRGCGGGTTCCGCAGTCAGTTATAGGAATGAGGGACGGGCTGAATAAACCCGCCCCACCCCACCGGTGAATTAATTGTTAATTGTTAATTGTTAATTATGGTTGATGCAAATGTAGCAATAGGTTTGGGTAGTAATCTGGGGTTATGTTGTCAAACATTAGAAACAGCCCTAGAATTACTTGGCGGCTATGGGGGAATTAGGGTGAAAGAACGATCGCATTGGTATCGGACAACTCCCGTGGGACCCCCTCAGCCGGATTATATCAATGGGTGTGCTACCCTCGTGGTGAGTATCTCCCCCCAGTTGCTGTTGGAGACTCTGCTAGAAATTGAGAAGACATTGGGGCGGGTGCGTGGGGAAAGATGGGGACCGAGAACCCTAGATCTTGATTTATTGCTGTTCGATGATTTAATCTTGAAGACACCTACCCTAGAAATACCCCACCCTAGGATGGGTGATCGGGCTTTTGTGTTAGTCCCCCTAGCGGAAATAGCCCCGGATTGGATAGATCCTGTCAGTAAAAAGACGATCGCCCAATTGCTGGAAACTATCGATCACTCAGGAGTCCAAAAACTAACTGTGGCTAACTAATGAAACCAGGTTCAGAACCCCCAGAAATCCTAGATCAACAACTGTTTTATCGAGGTCGGAAATTTAACTTTGATGTCCACCGCCTTCGCCTTCCTAATGGTGCGATCGGTCAGTGGGAATGTGTTAGACACCCCGGAGGCGCTTTAGTAATTCCCGTTACCCCAGAAGGTAAGTTGGTATTGGTCCGACAATATCGATTTGCGGTGGAAGGGCGGACTTTGGAATTTCCAGCCGGGACGGTAGAAGCTAACGAAGACCCCGCCGAAACCGTGAGGCGAGAAATTGAGGAGGAAACAGGCTACCGGGCTTCTAAGTGGCGTAAACTAGGGCAATTTATCCTCGCGCCGGGTTATTCTGATGAAATTATTTACGCCTTTCTCGCCGAAGATCTCGAAAAACTGGAAACTCCCCCCCCACAAGATGAAGATGAGGATATAGACACCGTTTTGATGACTCCCCAAGAGTTGGAAGAGGCGATTTTACAGGGGGAACCTGTCGATGCTAAATCTATGGCTAGTTTTATGTTAGCTAAACCGTTTCTATAACTCTGTAGTGTTTATGTCGGATTTAATCTTATTTTGGCATCGTCGAGATCTGCGGATTTCTGATAACTGGGGACTGGCGGCGGCGCGTCGGGTCACTTCTCAGGTGGTGGGGGTCTTCTGTCTCGACCCGGAGATTTTGAGCGGTGATGATATCGCCCCCGTCCGTGTGGCTTATATGCTGGGCTGTCTGCAATGTCTACAAGAAGACTACCAACGGGGGGGGAGTCAATTACTGATTATTCAGGATAACCCGGCTCAAGGTCTGCGAAAATTGGCCGTGGCTTTGGGGGCGATCGCTGTTTATTGGAATCAAGACGTTGAACCCCTCCCCAGACAACCCGATCGCTCTGTAGAAGAGTCCCTGACAGAGGTGGGAATTAAAGTTGAGACTTTCTGGGATCAGGTTTTGCATTCCCCAGAAGCCATTTTTACCGGGTCTAAGGAACCCTATAAGGTTTATACTCCCTATTGGCGGAAATGGATTCAGCAACCCAAACCAGAACCCTGTCAGCGACTAAAATCTACCGGTCTGACAGAGGCTCAGGAAAAGGCGGCTCTGGAGGCGGGAGCGATCGCTTTACCCACGGCTAAGGATTTGGGATTTATCTGGTCGGAACCTTTTATCCTAGAACCCGGAGAAACGGCGGCGAGCGATCGCTTGGAAATCTTCTGCGATCGAGCCATTTATGAGTATGACCAAGGGCGGAATTTCCCCGCTATTGATGGCACCTCTGTGTTAAGTCCGGCTTTGAGATTTGGGGCGATCGGTATCCGTACCCTTTGGCAAAAAACCCAAGAAATTATGGCTTTAACTCGCAGTGACGAAGCCCGCCACCATATTCAAACTTGGCAGCAGGAACTCGCTTGGCGCGAGTTTTATCAACAGGCTTTATATCACTTCCCCGCCTTAGCCACCGGTGCTTTTCGTCAGCCCTTTGACCGTTTCCCTTGGTCAGATAATCAAGAACATTTCCAGGCTTGGTGTCAAGGACGCACCGGCTATCCTATTGTTGATGCCGCCATGCGTCAACTCAATCAAACTGGATGGATGCACAACCGTTGTCGCATGATTGTTGCCAGTTTTTTGACCAAGGATTTAATCATTAATTGGCAATGGGGAGAAAAGTATTTTATGCAAACCCTTATTGATGGCGATTTAGCCTCAAATAATGGTGGTTGGCAGTGGAGTTCCTCCAGTGGCATGGACCCTAAGCCTTTGCGGATTTTTAACCCCGCTTCCCAAACCCAAAAATATGACCCCGAAGCTGAATATATCCGCCAGTGGTTGCCAGAATTGCGGAATTTGGACACCGCCCACCTGGTGACTGGCAAAATTTCATCAGGCGATCGACAAGCCTGTGGCTACCCACAGCCCATTGTAGACCACAATCGACAACAAAAATTGTTCAAGTCGATTTATTCCCAATTAAAGGCTTGACAAATTCCCCAAACTATGGCAGGATGTTAAATTGTGCAAAACAAATAAACCTACTCATGCGGAACTGGCGGAATTGGTAGACGCGCTAGATTCAGGTTCTAGTGTTCGCAAGGACTTCCGGGTTCAAGTCCCGGGTTCCGCATTGGCGAAACCAGGTTGGGTTGGGGGAAGTTGGGTTACGCTGCGCTTCACCCAACCTACATACTCACTCCCAATAATGCGATCGCTTTTGAGTGCATCAGTGTGAGGGTAGAATGGGGGTTATAGGTTGTAATTGGGCTTCAAGTCCCGGGTTCGGCATTGGCGAAACCAGGTTGGGTTGGGGGAAGTTGGGTTACGCTGCGCTTCACCCAACCTACATACTCACTCCCAATAATGCGATCGCTTTTGAGTGCATCAGTGTGAGGGTAGAATAGGGGTTATAGGTTGTAATTTGGCTTCAAGTCCCGGGTTCGGCATTGGCGAAACCAGGTTGGGTTGGGGGAAGTTGGGTTACGCTGCGCTTCACCCAACCTACATACTCACTCCCAATAATGCGATCGCTTTTGAGTGCATCAGTGTGAGGGTAGAATAGGGGTTATAGGTTGTAATTTGGCTTCAAGTCCCGGGTTCGGCATTGGCGAAACCCGATTGCTCACTGGCAGATAGCTGAGTCAAGCAACTGTTCGGTTACCCTACCAAGCTACCTGACTCGGTTTGATTTTCGGATGCCGTCGCCGACATCTCGGGAATCAGGCTAGACTCTTCTACGGCACACCCGACAAATTCCCATCCATCGGCTCTGGCACGGAAGAGTCTTGGGGGGGCACAGGCTACCCGAAAACCGTTGTTGTTGTTGAGGTTGTCCGGGTCGTTCCTGTTGCGGTTGGCACAACGGCAGTTTTCAGGATTGTTGTTCCACGAACCGCCGCGCAGCACTCGGGGTAGCCTGAACCCCTCTTCACTCCCTCACCCAGGCGAGAGAAGCGAATAGCTGTTGTTGCAGTCGCCAGGTGTCACCGTGGTTGAGGTGGGCGAACCAACTCTGCAAAGATTGTTCGACTTCTGACTTGCTAATCTTACCACAAACATAGTTTTTTTGCAACTTTCGCAGCCGTTTTCGGCCCCGCTTCAAGTTGTCGCT
>NZ_PKGG01000307.1:0-4685 GCF_046480465.1 Arthrospira sp. PCC 8006 | reverse complement strand
CCACAGACTCGCAGGGGAAGTGCTTGGGGGTCGGCTTCTCCGTTGGCGAGTTGGTGTTGTGGTTGGGAAAAGTGATCGTGAATTTCTTGGGCGAGGTGCGATCGCTCAAAAGCTACGCTAGGATAGGGTTCAATACCCTGACTACGCAATTCTTGGACTTTTTGGGCACGAACTTCTAATTCGTTGCGGGTTTGATTCTCAGCCATTTTGGAAATTCCATTATAGATTAGAGTCCTAGGATCTCATATCATAGCGATCGTCAACATCTCCAGAACCCGATATTTATAGTTATTTATAAGTTACTGTCGCTAACCCCATGAGGAAAGTTAAACCCAAAGTTAGGCTCATTGTCCTGGGTGCTATTATACTGGCAGTAGGTGCGATCGCTATTGGTTTGGCGTTCAGGCCTGATGCTGAAAAGGATTTGAAGGCTAATGGGGATGATCTGTTTGAGCCGATAGTGGGGAATCCTGGCTTTGAGGGGGAACCGCCGCCACAGGTGAGGCGCAATTTTCCTGATGGTGAGTTTCGGGGTGCTGATTTTTACCCGCGAGCCAAGGCTAGAATTAGGAGTAATCGGGTAAATGTTCGCCGACTGGCTACTCTCAACACTGGAAGTATTGCTAGGTTATCCGAGGGGACGGTGGTGGAGGTGGTCGATCGCATTGATATAGCATTAGTCAAGGTGGTTAGGACGCAGCTGGGAGAACGGAGTCCATGGCATCATCGAGAGAATCAAACTGCTCACGTGCAATGGCGAATGCGGGCTTTCAACCACGACCAACATTTCTCTATCTTGTTGAGGTCTGGCGAATAAGGTGGTAGATAGAGCAAACGGCATTGAGCCGCCTCCACTAGCTCAGGAATCCGTCCCCCTTTATGAAACGTTGCATTGTCTAGCACTAGAGTCTGACCTGGCTTCAGTGTTGGAATTGAGATGAACTCCAACCACAACTCAAACACTGTCCGATTACAACAACCCTCAAAGCGATCGGGGGCTAAGAGTTGTTGATGACACCATGGGGCTATATAGCTCACCCTGCCCTGCCTCTTCCCTGATTTGAGGGCATCGAAGCGTTTTCCTTCCTGGCAGTAACCATAAGGATAATCCGAGTCTTGACTATTGATGCCAGCTTCATCGAGGTAAACCACTTCTTGTGGCTCCATATGTTCAATCTGAGCAATAAACTCCTCTCGCTGTTGCTGATCACGTTCTTGGTAGCCGTAAGTTTTTTTTTCTGGTGAAGCCAATTTTCTTCAAGGCTCTGGATATGGTGCGAGGAGAGATGTCGTCATCCCAAAGTTCAGCCATTTGAGCGGAGGTTTTGTGGCCATGCTCTTGGGCAAAAGCCTTGAATTTATGCCAGTCGGTAATTTTGTGGTTATTGCCAGGTCGGTGATTAGGTTTAGGGAGGAAGTCGCCGGTGTGTTCTTTTCTTTGCAGCCAGAGATTGATGGTGTTCCGGCTGACATGGAAAACTTGACTGGCTTCTGTTTTGGGCATACCGTCTAGTTCAATTGCATCAATAACTTTTTGTCTAAGGTCGTAACTATAGGGGGCTGGCATTTTTGGTCTTCTTAGTCATCTCGTCCTCTCCATTATACGTCCTAACTTTCCTGTCTGGTGCTATAGCTCTAAAAGTTTAAGTACGAAAGCAGGGGGTTGTAGCCCTGTTCCCACTGACAAAGGGGTATCTACATCAGGAGCAGTGTGCTGGGAAACTCGCAAGCACGGTTTTGAATTGGAGTTGGGGAAGGCGACTTCCCTTTGGACCATAACTGCTTGCTGACTGAGTAATCATCCTATTGACAGAATTATTTTCCTGTGCTAGGACTAGATTGTGAGTAATATCTGAGTAACTAGGCATAGTTATCGGGTTAAGTAAATTCCGGTTATCGTCGTTAGGATAAGGCTTTAAGTTAAATCGGGATAACAGGTATTGAACCTGATACATAGCCTATAACCCCCATTCTACTGTTACTTAGGTGTTACTCAAAACCGTAGTAGGATCCATCAATCTGTAGCCATAAAATAACCCCTAGGGGTTTAATCTAGGGGTATTGGCTTATAGGGTTATAACGGGTAGATTAATCTATTTGATAAATCACCCCAAGAAATAATTTGGCTTCAGGGCTATCAATATCAACTCCCAAAGCTGTTAACTTCTCTATAGCCACGCTCAATGGTATAGGTAACTTAGAACATCCCTTTAAAACTTCTAGGGTAGCGTCAATCCCTTCTGTTTTATATTTATTCTCATTGATTGTTGCGCTATGACCCATCATTATAGCGGGTAACTCTATAGGCAATCCATACTTTTCACCTAACAGGTTGTACAGTCTACGAAAAGCATATTTCTGGGTTACGGGACATTTCATAGATTGAATTCTTTTGCTAAAAGTTGCGTTAAAGCCTCCAGCTATGGTTCTGGGTTGACTGCCTTTTATAGGGCTATATTCTGGTAACAACGACCGTTTCAATTCCAGGAAATCAAACATTTCAGGACTGGGAATTGGGGCTACAACCCGTCCACCCGTTTTAATGCTCACTTTCCGACCTTCTGCGTCAGTAAAGTAAACATAGTCACCTAGCACCAAGTAATTATCCTGATTATCGGGGTCTGATAGTGCTTTGATGATTACGCCATCATCCGTTACATAACGCTTGGTTAAGTTAACAGCAGCGGCTATCTCGGTAGGCCTTAACCCGTACATTACTGCCATACCAGCAACCCACAACCAACTATGGCGGCTATTGCTTACTGTATTGTTTTTGATGGTGTAGGCCTTCTGTTTAGCACTGTACCACCAATCTTTGAAAGCATCGATATTTATACGCTGTTTAACAACATATCGTGTTGGCTTAGGGTTAATAGGTTCTAACTGCTTTAGTAGGTGGTCTTTGCTAGGTGATTTCTTGGCAATGGCTTTTAGAGTGTAGTAGCGTTCTTTGAATGTTTGGGACCCTATCAATTCCTCTCCATTCTGTAAGGGAGTGTACAGCATAGCCTTGAAACTCTCCCAGCTAGGATATTCATCCCAATTGGGGAACAACCTGAAATATGCCCCTTTAGTAGACTCGTAAGATGCTAAGTCGCTAGCGATATCGCGAGAACGTTTCCTTCCTGTGTTGCGGTTGTAACCCGCAAAATACTCATCCTCTAGTTGTTGGAATATTTCCCGATAGGTTATCAGATTATCCTCAATCTGGTTCTTTCCTAAGATAGTCGCATCGTACCAGTCCCAGAATTCACTAGCGCTGCTGATAGTTCCCAGGGCTTGGTGGCACTAACTTGGCTTTCTTAACCCCGTCTATCACCCCTTGGGGTGTACACTCAAGATTAGCTGTCTTGGGTAGCCGTTTTCCGGTAGGTGGCTGCTTAAACTGCAATAGCAAATTATACTTAGTCCCGGACTTTTGTAACTTGAGTGTCACTCCTTTGGGACATTCCCTTTTAAAGTCTTGATAGGCTTTCAGGAATCTGCTATAGCTCTCATTATAGTTACCCTTCCCCCCACTGTAGGGAGTTTAGTAGCATTACTCATTTTTTACTCACTTGTTACTCTACTACGGTTTTGAGTAACACCTAAGTAACAGTAGAATGGGGGTTATAGGCTATGTATCAGGTTCAATACCCGCCGCCCGCAATTGGGCGATTAATTTTTCAGCTCGTTGACGTTCCTGGTCTAATAGTTGACGTTCCTGGTCTAATAGTTCAGTCGCCCATAGGAGTAGGTTTCCTTGTTGATCCCACCAACGTAGCCAGTAGCCCGTGAGATTTTCGCGGGTTCCTTGCTCTGCACCTAAGAAAAGCTGCATTTCTGGTATCCAAAATCTGCCCTGTTCATTAGGTGACTCTAGGTGATATCGTTGGTTCTCGTCTAAACGGTAGAGTTCTAATGTGCCTGTGTCTGGCTCAAAAATGCCATAATTAGGTACTTGTAGAATCTGTTGATAGAAAAATAACTTTCCAGGGGGATAGGTTTGTTTAATTGAATATTCACCCCCACCTGTATCTGATAAAAATTCTAGTACCAGTGCGGGAATATCCCCTTGTAGTCGGGGGGTATAACTACGAACTACTTCTTCGAGATTGACGGTAATTTGCGGAATATA
This sequence comes from Arthrospira sp. PCC 8006, assembly GCF_046480465.1. NCBI lineage: Bacteria > Bacillati > Cyanobacteriota > Cyanophyceae > Oscillatoriales > Microcoleaceae > Arthrospira > Arthrospira sp. PCC 8006. Next base: position 568 of record NZ_PKGG01000307.1, on the reverse strand, counting down.
CGCCCAATCTGGGGCTTTTATGCTTATTTTACCGTTGATGGTGGCACAAATGCCGTAGTTGGTGGGGGTGAGCGACTTTTCTGGCAGTTTTCCGGCTAACCTTAAACTTTCGGTAAGGGCTGCTGCTAGGGCTGGTTGATAGATATTATCCACGGGATCATCGGGTAACACAAAATCATCTGGCAACTTTTCCCAAGTGATAGTGTAAGTTGGGGAAGTGGCTAACATGACTAACCTTGCAGATATTGGAACACTTGGATTATATCACAATATTTTATCGGAATTTGGGGAGGATTTATCAAGGGGTTCTCTTTGAGTCCTTACCCACTCTTTTTGGGGTTTAATGAAATAGGTTAAATATAGGGGGATTTTCCACAGTATATATAGGGGGATACCTAAGAGGGTTTTGAGGGGGATAAGCGATCGCCCAAAATTTGCCCAAGCCATACCAATGGCGGCAATTAGCAGCACCCCCTCTAGGGCTATGATGATGGTGGGAATAGCAGAGACTCCTAGGCTACTGGCGAGTAAGGATATGGCGGCTGCACCGACCCACAAAATTACGAGA
>NZ_PKGG01000385.1:0-2599 GCF_046480465.1 Arthrospira sp. PCC 8006 | reverse complement strand
GCCTAACTGTAATTGTTAGGATATGCCCACTAGTCACGGTGTGGATATAGAGACCGCGACAACTAAGAGTGTTATGACGAAAACGAGTTAATGACTACGTGTGTATATAGCTCCGAAAGTTGAGGTCATAAAGCAGGGGGTTGTAGCCCTGTTCCCACTGACAAAGGGGTATCCATATCAGGAGCCGTATGAGGTGAAAGTCTCAAGTACGGTTTGGAATTGGAGTTGGGGAAGGTGACTTCCCTTTCGACCATAACTTTAGCCGCTTGATGCTTCAATGTTTGCTGAAAACGGTAATGAGACCATGTAACCATTTTCCGTGCTGTCTTAGTTGACAGCCGTCGCTTGCCTCGTTTGACCATATTTTTGACCTCAAATTTAGGCAAAAATATGACTTTGTACTTGCTGCATAGATAGTTAGCTGCTTTCTTGTGCAGCTCTGAAACCAGGTCACGAATTTTCACCCGAATCTTTTGTGCAGCTTTTCGCAGACAGTGCCGTAGGCGCTTAAATTGGCGTCCCTTGGATAGACCAATTCGAGACATTAACCTATCGAGGTGGGTAGCCAGTCGATAAATACGTCCCATGTCCGACTTGCCAATTTCCCAAATTTCTTGCCCGTCAAACCCAGTTAGAAATGTCCTTACCCCTGGATCAAGGGCGATGGCTAGGTCGCTGTTTAGTGGTTCTAGCTTAGGCGCATCTATGGCATAACAGATAAACCAGCGCCCTCTATCTAGCACCAAGGTGGGCTCGTGGTGCATCTTGTCGATAATTGGCTCACTTGCCTTGAACCTTAATCCCTTGGTCTGTGTCGGATAAAATGTCCCCTTTTTCCAATTATCTTTTGGAAATCGGATAGACTTAACCGGGTCGCGCACAGACCGAAACTTAGCATCTCCCCCTGATTTTATTGCTGCTTTGTGCGCCTCATCAGCTTGGAATACCGCCAATTGGCGTGGGTTATATGGGGTTTGGCTTACCCAAAATGGAGCCGTATCCATGACCGTTTTCCGTAGGTCATATTTACCAATCCTATTAGGGGTCGAGATAGACCTCACGGTCTACCCCTCCCATTCAAAACCGTACTTGAGATTTTCACCTCATACGGCTCCTAGTTTGACCGTCTTCTTGTTAAGAGTACAGCATCATCTCTTCATCAAGAGCTGTTTTATCATCGTGACAATGGCGATGTAATAATTGAAGGTTCTTGTATTCATCCTTTCCGCCTTGGCTTCTAGGTACAATGTGGTCTATTTCAATTATATCTGATGGGGTAAAGAATTGCCCGCACCAGGTACATTTGCCTTTTTGCTTTTTAAGTAGTTTTGCTACCCTATTTGGCGTATCGATTGCTTGTCCTTTCCTGGTTGCCCAGTAGGTCCAATTTCCGTCRTAWRGTGTTGCGTCAGGGCGTATTAAGGTATGTCTGACAATTGGAGTCCAGTTGTGTTTGAATAGATGTAACCCATCTTTGGTTTGGAACATCCAATTTTCGTGTCTTTCTTTCCCATTGCTAAGTTTAATTGTTCCATGTCTGAAATAATTTCTTAGCTTTTCGTGACTTGCCTTTCCGCATCTTGATTCTGTCCATGCCCGTAACATTTGCCAGATTGTATTATCTAGTTTAGTGAAGGTCTCTGTTGAGGCTACCGCTGAATAATAGTTTGACCACCCCCGAATAATTGGGTTTAGTCTACTTATCAGGGCTGATTGAGGTGCTGTTTTGTGTTGTTCTATTACACCTTTAATCACTTCTGTGTGGGTTTTGACTGCTTTTTGGCTGGGTTTTATGTGGGTTTTATGTCCGATTAATCGGCTTGCTCCCCCACCTGTTTTCCCAGACTTGTATTTTCCAACTGGGTATTGCCTGATATTGAATCCTAGAAAGTCGAACCCTGGATTTTCTGTCTTACCGCCATACTCAATAGTTTTGAGTGTATGACAGATTCGAGTCTTTTCAGGTTTTATTTCTAGTCCTACAGGTTTTAGCCATTAAGAAATAGCAGTTTTGCACTGTTCAATGATTCCTAGGTCTTTGGAAATGACCACAAAATCATCGGCATATCTTATAAGGTTCACCTGAGTGGCTCTGCCTTTATTTGGATACATTCCTTTAACTAACCTTTCTATTCCCAACAGTGCGATGTTGGCGAGTATTGGACTTATTATTCCTCCCTGGGGTGTCCCTGTTTCTGTATCCTCGAATACACCGTTGTCTAGCACTCCCGTTCTGAGCCATTGTTTCAGGTCTCTTTTTAGGCGGCTTGGACAATGAATTTTGGACAGTAGGTATTCATGGTTCACGGTAAGAGCATTTTGCTATATCAGCATCAAGAACATAATATTGTCCTTGATTTATGGCAGTGTAAATTCTGCTAATTGCGTCATGGGCTGACCGTCCTGGACGGAACCCGTAGCTTGTGCCTTCAAATCTCGATTCCCATTCAGGTTCGAGAGCCGATTTAACCAAGGCTTGCCTTGCTCTATCTTGAATTGTGGGTATTCCTATTCCCGCTTTTTTCATCCCTACCAGGTTTTGGAATCCAAACCCGTCGCAGTGGTTTTGCTTTGAGGTTTCCCTTMATGTTCTTGACCA
>NZ_PKGG01000109.1:0-16867 GCF_046480465.1 Arthrospira sp. PCC 8006 | reverse complement strand
GAGACTGCGAAAAATAAGAGTGTTTATGACGAGAGCGAGTTTAAAGACTACGATGTTGTATTTAGCTCCAAAAGTTGAAGTCACAAAGCAGGGAGTTGTTGCCCTGTTCCCGATGTCAAAAGGGGTATCTACATCAGGAGCCGTATGAGGTGAAAGTCTCAAGTACGGTTTGGAATTGGAGTTGGGGAAGGTGACTTCCCTTTCGACCATAACGCTGATAATTTTGAATTTGACCGAATTTTGGCTTTTATTACCGGAAACCCAGATCTTTGAGCGGTTAAGTTCCAAATATCATCTTGGATTTGCGGAACAAGGATGCCAAAATAGGAACAAAGGATATGGTGAGATGTAGCATCCAGGAGTGTCAATGAATAGCAATCACAAAATTTTAGCAGTTACTAGACCAAACAAACCCCCTGAGCCTAGTTCCGAATCGCCCACTACCAACACCCAAGAACATTCTCGGTCTACTGGGACTGTCAAACACATTCCTAGTCGCACCGTGAAACCTTCAAAACCCATTAAACATAAGCCGAAAGTGGCGGTGAAACTTCCCCAGGCTGAAAATTCTGAGGGTGAGGTGTTTGTGGTCGGAGATCATATTCTGGTCAGAGCGCCTTGGGGACTGTGGGCACGGGCAGAAATTAAGACTTTCTATCAAAGTAGTCCAGATACTGTCATGGCTCATTTTATACCAAAAGAAGAACGCACAAACTGGACTTGGATGGGTGGTTTAATTCGCTCTGATTTGTTGAAACGAGCCAATCCAGACTCGTAGGGATTTTGGCGATTTTCTCCCTGTTGTCGTAAATTCAGTTTCTGGGAACCGGATTAAACCCCCACCGCCATACCTTGGGAATATAAAACGGTTCCCGCCACCCCGCAGACAAGATGAATTTGGGCCAGTAACTCAAGGATCTGGAAGCGAATGGGTGTAGGCTGCATCGCAAGGCAATCATTGCTACAGTAAAGAGAAGCAGTGCGAGACGTTCAGGCATGAAATAGGGTTGAAATACCTGAAATAACCGCCTGGTGGGGACTTCAACCCCTTGGTTGAATATAAGGAGCGCACTCCTGACCATCCTCATAACTGTTTATATGTCCCAACATTCGGTATAGAAATATACCAAATAAGGCAGGGAACCCCAGGTCAAAACGAACTAACTCATACAAATTACTTATAGTAAGCCCAGAAATGGATAAGTAAAGTTAGGAAGTCAGGGTAACGGCGATAGCCACCCCCAGTTTTGGGAATCACAACCCCAGGATTGAAGCGGGGAACGGAAGGCTCCAAGGTATAACCTAATACCAGAACCGAGACCACTGCCAACCATCCATGATTAGGGAAAACCGAATGTCCGGCTTGAACCATCGTCATTACTGAGCAGCGAAACAGGTTGATATGCTGCGTTCAAAAGAGCAAGGGGAAAAGTAGGAGCTTTACTATACTACCTACATAGACCTTTAAAAGTACCCCGGTGGATAGGACAAATCTAAAGATGGAATGCCCATATAAACGGAACGTTTTAAGTCCTCCTGGAATCTGATTATCTGGTCGAGATATCAGTAGGGATAAGTGTAACCGCAAGTCCTAGAGGATGTGAGATGTGACCAGAAGCCAACGCCCTGCTGTAATGGTAGGGATATGCTAACAGGTCACGGTTTGAGTGTAAAGAAATAGAGTCAAGTAGGTGTACAAATGGCGATAGCGAGTTTAAAGAAAGGATTTGGCAAAACCAGACCAATCAAGACTACGAACAACGCATGGAAGGCAATCCCATGGACTAAGGTTCAACGGAAAGTTTTCAAGCTCCAAAAGAGTATATTTCAAGCAGCTAAATCGGGACAAGATGCAAAAGCCAGAAGGTGGCAACGTCTATTGGTGAAATCATACTATGCTCGGCTCTTAGCAGTGCGACTGTAGGGGCGGGTTCCACGGTCAGCCATGCTTCCCAACAGTCAGCTTAATAAACCCGCCCCCCCAAGCGGGTCAAGGCAAGAAGACAGCCGGTGTTGATGGAGTAAGAGTAATCTCTCCAAGACAAAGGTTTGAACTAGCCAAAAACATTAAGGGAAAACTCAAAGCAAAACCACTGTGACGGGTTTGGATTCCAAAACCTGGTAGGGATGAAAAGCGCCCGCTAGGAATACCCACAATCCAAGATAGAGCAAGGCAAGCCTTGGTTAAATCGGCTCTCGAACCTGAATGGGAATCGAGATTTGAAGGCACAAGCTATGGGTTCCGTCCAGGACGGTCAGCCCACGACGCAATATCCAGAATCTACCAAAGTATAAACAAAGGAGGTTATTACATACTGGATGCGGACATAGCAAAATGTTTTGACCGAATAAACCATGATAACCTACTGTCCAAAATTCATTGTCCAAGCAGCCTAAAAAGAGACCTGAAACAATGGCTCAAAGCGGGAGTGCTAGATAAAGGTGTATTTGAGGATACAGAAGCCGGGACACCTCAAGGAGGGGTAATAAGTCCAATACTCGCCAACATCGCACTGTTGGGAATGGAAAGGCTAGTTAAAGGAATGTATCCAAATAAAGGCACAACCACTCAGGTGAACCTTATAAGATATGCCGATGATTTTGTGGTCATCTCCAAAGACCTAAGAATCATTGAACAGTGCAAAACTGCTATTTCTGAATGGCTAAAACCTGTAGGACTAGAAATAAAACCTGAAAAGACTCGAATCTGTCACACACTCAAACCTATTGAGTATAATGGCAAAACAGAAGAACCTGGGTTTGATTTCCTCGGATTCAATATCAGGCAATACCCAGTAGGAAAATATAAAACTGGAAAAACAGGGGGACGTAAGAGCCGATTAATCGGACATAAAACCCACATAAAACCCAGCCAAAAAGCAGTTGCCCACACAGAAGCGATAAAAGGTGTAATTAAACAACATAAAACAGCACCTCAATCAGCCATGATTAACAAACTAAACCCAATTATTAGGGGATGGTCAAACTACTACTCAGCGGTAGTCTCAACAGAGACCTTCACTAAACTAGATAAGACAATCTGGCAAATGTTACGGGCATGGACAGTATCAAGATGCGGAATGGCAAGTCACGAAAAGCTAAGAAATTATTTCAGACATAGAACAATTAAACTTAGCAATGGTAAAGAAAGACATGAAACTTGGTTGTTCCAAACCAGAGATGGGTTACATCTATATAAACACAACTGGACTCCAATTGTCAGACATACCTTAATACCCCCTGACGCAACACCATACGACGGAAATTGGACTTACTGGGCAACCAGGAAAGGACAAGCAATCGACACGTCAAATAGGGTAGCAAAACTACTCAAAAAACAAAAAGGCAGATGTACCTGGTGTGGGCAATACTTTACCCCATCAGACTTAATTGAAGTAGACCACGTTGTACCTAGAAGCCAAAGCGGAAAGGATGAATACAAGAATCTTCAACTATTACATCGCCATTGTCACGATGATAARACAGCTCTTGATGAAGAGATGATGCTGTACTCTTAACAAGGAGACGGTCAAACTAGGAGCCGTATGAGGTGAAAGTCTCATGTACGGTTCTGCTGCTGAATGGGAGGGGTAGACCGTGAGGTCTATCTCGACCCCTAATACTAGAGAAGACAGAAAAATAATCTGGCTGGTTTTCAGACATATTGAAAAATATTTAACTAAAACAACTGATGATCATGGACTTCATTTAAGAGACAACGAAATCAACAACAATGGACTCTAATGTATTACCAGATATAGTCAAACTGGGAACTGATGGCATTACAGTTTTTTTAGTCTGGCAGTTAATGAAGCAAAACCAGAAACTGATATCAGAGGTTAACTCCAGAGACAACGCACTAATGAAGCTGATTTACACAATCCTAAATCAATATAGGCAGTACCCAACAGAATTAAGCGATCGCACTAGCCGAATTAACCGTCCCAGAGCAGAAAGCAATGAGTAAGTTATCATACTGGCCCAATGGATGACAGCCTACTGGGAAAATGGACAAAATAAGTACAAATTCCCACCTAGGACAAAAAAGCGATCGCATTAAGTCCCTTGACACCAATCTGTACTCGCACAAAACGACAAGGGTAAACGCTTCATTGTATCATTTGATTTAAGTCTTGGAGGCGATCGCCAAGATTTGCCAACTGCTCAACGGACTCAAAAGGATTTAATTGCTGAAAAATGCCCAGACCTACTGTGATTATTCCCGGCTATTTTGCCTCATTCAAAGACTATCAGGAGTTAGGACAATTCCTGCAAAGGGAGGGAATACCGACCCATATTGTTCCCATCAAAAAACGCGATTGGTTGCCGACAGTTGGCGGTAGGTCAATGGTGCCGATTTTGCGTAAAATTAATACGACGGTACAGCAAACTAGGCTTGAGTATAGTTCTGATCAAGTTAACTTAATTGGTCATTCTGCTGGGGGTTGGATTGCCAGAATTTATATGGGAGAAAAACCCTATACTATTCATAATGATGTTAAGGAAGATACCCAGGGTTTGTGGAATGCGCGACCATATATAAAGAGTCTCATCACCTTGGGCACTCCCCATATTAGTCAGGAACAATGGACTCGCAAAAATTTGGATTTTGTCAAGTTTAATTATCCGGGTGCATTCTATGAAGATATCCGCTATATTTGTATAGCTGGTAAAGCGATTATGGGGGGACGTAAGCGAGGACAATTACTAGCTTATAACAGCTATAAAATAACTGTGGGGGTTGGAAATACTTGGGGTGATGGCATTACACCTATTGAGGCTGCCCATTTAGAAGGGGCTGAAAATATCACCTTAGATAATGTTTGGCATTCTCCCAGATCTCCAGGAAAGTGGTATGGTTCTCTTGAGGTAATTCCTGAGTGGATTGAGAAATTAAATTGAGAAATTAAATTGAGGAAATGGTGGTGAAAGTTACAGAACAAAACATCAAACTAGATAAGTTTTTGAAACGGTCGGGGTTAGTGGAAAGTGGCGGACAAGCTAAGGCTTTTATTCAGTCGGGTTATGTAATGGTTAATGGAGAAATAGAAACTAGACGGGGACGAAAATTAATAGAAGGCGATCGCGTAACTTTTAACGGGGAAACTTTCCCAGTTACCATACCAGATAAAATCTGACCAAATTCGGCTAATTTTAAGCAAAAACTACAGTGCGATTACCATAAGCTAAAACACGATGTTGGAGGTGAAGACGGACAGCGCGAGATAAGACTAATCGTTCTAAATCTTTGCCTTTGCGAACTAGGTCAGCAACTGTATCTCGGTGGCTGACACGAACAACATCTTGTTCTATTATAGGTCCTTCATCGAGATCTGCAGTGACATAATGGGCGGTAGCACCGATAATTTTTACCCCCCGGTCATAGGCGCGCTGATAGGGATTTGCTCCGGGAAAAGCAGGTAAAAAAGAGTGATGAATATTAATAATTGAAGGGAAACTACTAACAAATTGAGGGCTGAGAATTTGCATATATTTAGCTAAAACGACTAAATCTATTTTGTGTTGTCTTAATAACTCAAGCTGCTGGGCTTCTTGTGCGTTTTTAGTGTCGGGAGTCATGGGGATATGATGAAAGGCGATCGCCAACTGATCCGCAATAGGTTTAAGGTCGGGATGATTACTAATAATTAGGGGAATTTCAGCCGGAATTTCTTGAGCTTGCCATCGCCATAATAGGTCTAATAAACAATGGTCTTGCTTAGTCACCCAGATAGCAATTCTGGGGATAGTATCAGAAAAATGTAGTTGCCAATTTGCCTCTAAAGGTTTGGCGATCGCACTAAAAGCAGGCCCAATGACATCTCTGGGTAAATTAAAGTCTTTTAACTCCCATTCAATCCTAGTTAAAAACAATTGAGCTGAAGCATCAGTATGTTGGTCAGCGTGAATAATATTGCCACCATTAGAGTAGATAAAATTGGCAATTTTCGCCACCAGTCCACGACGGTCTGGACAGAAAACCAGTAAAGTAGCAGTAGGTGATTTCATCTTCATTTGGCTGTTGGTTTGATGGTTAATGTTAAAGATACTTATCCCGTAGCTTAACAGATTTGATAACTATAGCTTCCACAGCCATAGCAATATCCCAGGCTTCTGCTAACATTTGATGATCAGGGGTAGTAGAGTCTTGCCATTGAGGTATCGTTAAATTAGAAACATCACAGGGAAACAGATGGGACGATTGTTTAATTAAGGAACGATTCCGGCGAATCATTGCCTCTGTATTAAGGGTTCTAACCAATTCTTCCCTAATCATTTTCAAGGCGCTAAGAATTTGGGAACGGTCAGTGACTTTAGCGGTAGGATTTCCGGCATTTTCCAGTTGATCACAAAAGGCGATCGCATGAATAATTCTATTATATCGCTCAACTTGCATCCAAATAGCTATTAAAGATTTATGCCGCCAAGTTGTGATAATTTTCAGTGCATCATCAACAATTAACCCCAAACAGGCGATCGCATGAATGACGATCAAAACCGTTTGATCCGCTGGAAAAATCCCAATTAGTATCCCATAACTGAGTAAGACTAAACCCATAGCCAGCAAAGTTTTTAATGCCTCATGGAACAACTTTTTAACAGTAGCAGGTCGGTAGACTCGGTTGATACCCAGTCCGCTGAGGTGTTTAAGTTCTCCTCGGCTAATTTCTAAACCTTCTAAATCAGGTATCATGGCAGGATGTTTAGGCTTATTTTACATTGACTTTGCCATCATAATTCTCAGCAAAAGTGGCGACCAAATTTTTATCTTTAGACTGTTTGACAGATTTTTTATAAGCCCATTCCGGGGTAATTGGTAGAGGTTTTTTAAGTTCATTATACTGCTCATTTAAGGATACTAATTTTTCCAGTTCAACAATCAGATCCTGGGGATTAACGAGACAATAAAGCAAGAATTTATCATAAGCATCTCCCATTTGTTCATAGACACGAGAAGCGGCCAAGTGGTTACTAGCCCTATCCATAGGATTGAGAAAAGTCAATAAAGGAGCCAAACTCGCCACCATAATTGAAAATACAATATATAATCCATAGCTGGCGCCATTTTCCGCTTGCAAATCTGCGATCGCTTGCACACTAGCAGCGGCCGCTAAAACGGTGCTAGGAATACCGATATATAAATTAGTGTGAGACCAACGAATTGACACATAAAGATGCGCCCAAGACATAATTCTACATAAATTTCTTCTATCTTCGGCTCTAGCGAGAATATCCTCTCGTTTAACCAATTCATTCATGCTATAGATGTCCCTAGTATTTTTCTAGAACAGTGGGGTTGATTTTTCGGGTGGTAACTGCGCTCAAAAATTATACGATATCATGTGTGGCTATGAAACAGGAGAGCGACCGAAAGTGACGGGTAAGCCGATAATAAAAGTTGTTCCTGCTTCAGTTTTGGGAGTGACTCCCTGGGGTAGCCATTGAGGAAGACAGGGAGAATAGACCTGAATTTCTCCTTGCATTGGCTGGAGTAAATCTTGGACGATCGCCAAACCCAGGCCAGTACCAGGAATATTTCCTTGAGCTTGAATACCCCGATATCCTCTTTCAAATAGACGATCGCGATCGCCTGGTGGAATTCCTGGTCCCGTGTCACTGATAGCAATACCCACACCCGGATCAGGCCAATAGTCGATCGCATAATTCTGGGCAACTTTCAGATAAATCTCGCCGCCGGGGGGAGTATATTTAAGTGCATTATCCAAAAGATTGCTCATCACCTCCCGCAGGGCCTTAGCATTTCCTCTGACTGTAGGGACTTGTGGGGGAATTTCCGCAATACATATAAGTTGTCGTTCATCAGCGATCGCACAAGTGGCCGTCCATAGGGGGTTAATAATCTCCTGAACCTTAATCGGTTCAATAATATCAGTAGCAGGTAGCAAAACCGGGGACTTAGCCACTGGTGTCGGAGGTTCGGGGCTAGTGTTTACATATTCTACTGTGGCTGTTTGGCTATCTTCAATGGAGGAAAAGGGGAGACTGAGGAGATTTTCTCCTCTTTCCGCAGTGAGATCCACCTGTTGCAGTAGTTCCTCCATGCGATCGCTTTGGCTGAGGATATTATCAGCCAGTTTATAGTTACGGTCATCAGGGCTGAGGCGTTTAAGTAACAGTTTCCCAAAAGTGCGCAAAGCAGTCAGGGGACTTTTTAGCTGATGCAATAACCCCTGTAGAGTTTGGTATTCTTGGCTCTGTAGCTGATATTGTTGTCTAACTTCCTGTTGTAGCCATTGAGAACGTCGATCCAAAATACAGGCAGTAGTAAGAGTATGAGCGATCGCCCTAAGTTGTCGCTGTTCTTGGGAATTCCAGGGTCGGTCATCGCGACCTGTCACCAAAAAACCCATCACCATGCGATCGTGAATTAGGGGGAGGACTTGTTTTTGATGTGACTCCCCATCTTCCCAGTCCGACTCTGGGGATGGATCTGGTACTGATTCCACTTCTTCTGTCTCTGTCCTGGCAATAGTTTCTGATTGGGGGGCTACACTGGGGAGGAGACTAGGTTTAACAGACCAGGTAAAATCCGACTGGGGTAGTTGGATCAGAACTTGATCATCAGACCATGACCGAGGTATTTCAGGATAAGCGGCGATCGGGATCAGTTTTCCTGGCTGACCCGCCGCCCAATCTTCCGCCAGATATACCACACTTAAAGACGCTCCCAAACCCGTGATTAGGGAAACTTGAGCTTGACAAAGGGTGATAAATTCGGTACTGGTAGCCATGAGCAAGGTTTATTAACAATTAATTTAATCAGAACTAATTTACCCCGTGGTATGGTAGACTAACCCGACCCACAAACCATCAAACTTGATCTCAAAGGCGCTATCCCGATTATATAGTAGTCTGGAATTCACAGGCCACGGCTGTCCACTTTTGCCTTTTGAGAGTGATGGGACCATGAGAAACTCAACTTGGGGGTCAAACCATCTAGGGATAATCCCTTGAGTTCCAAAAAACCGGGTGATTATTTTTTATTTGTATCAATGTATTAAAATCTATTGAAATTTCTGGCCATAAGGTATATAATTCACTCGTATTTGGTAGCTAGATTTACACCCATCTGCTCAAAGAGGAGGTAAAGAAATTGGCTAGAAGACGTAAGCGCAAGAGCCGTCGCAGACAAGAGGGACGGCGCATTCTTGAGTGCGTGCCTCAATATAGCATTTCCAGTGGCGAAGATAAACCGGTAACTGCCGCCCGCAAGTATATTCACTCTGAGGGCATAATTCCTCCGGCTTTGCTACTGGTCAAAAGAAACGAACACACGACCGATCGCTATTTTTGGGCGGAAAAAGGTCTATTTGGTGCTCAGTATGTCGAAGAAAACCATTTTTTGTTCCCCAGCCTAAAGCATATTGCTGAAAAAAACAATAACCTGGTGACGACAACGGCAAGAGTTTAGTTGTGGATGTTGTAACTGACAACATCATTTTTTGTGTCAGGATTCCGCCATATTTGGGGAGATCAAACTGTTCCGAACAGGGAGATTAACCAGACATTGGTTTGTCATCAGATTAACTTAATGTCGGCAGGAGTCTCCCGTTATACCAGAAGTTAACGGGAGGAGTATGCCGAGGACTAAGTATGAGAACCCTCTCTGATTTAATCGTTCCTGAATTGGGGAGCGTCCCCGTTGGCTTGGGGAGAGGGGGAGAAGCTAGGCGGCCAATTACTGGTCGTGCTAGGGGAATTAATGCCAAAAGTTAGATCGGGTTGCTATTAGCCTTAAATGTTCTCTGATTGCTTAGAAGCGAGAGCTTGTTTTAAGGTAGCCAGTTCATCTCTATGGGCTGTAACCCGAATCAGACTCTCGGTTCTGCTCTCAGAACTTCTGACGGCTTCCAGTTGTAGGAACACCTGCTCTGGTCGCTTGGCCTTTTGCCAATAAAAAAAGCCAGCCAGAGGAGACAACAGCACCAGGGCGAGAAAACCATAGCCAGAAGCGGGGATAGCCATTGAAATCACCAAACCCAAACACAGGCTACCAACAGCGGTTAACAGGGTGAGGAAAATGGCCATGAACCAGCTAGGGCGGACTAAGCCTTCATAGGTGATCGAATTTTCCTGGCGATCAATAGCGATCGCACGGTAGGCTCGCGAGTGAAAATAATTCTGAATTTGATCTAAGAGAGTGTCCGCGTCTTCGGGGACACAGATAGTTTGCTGCTCAGTTCGCTCCTTAACCGAAGCCTTGATAAAGAAAAACAGACCGACAGCCAATAACAGGGTCAGAAAAAAAGTCGATGGAATAACAGGAATGGTCATAAATTTCGGGAACGACTAGCGGACACTACACTAGACTATTTTACGGCTATTGGTGTAGTCATACCACAGTTGAGCCAGTTCTTTGGCTAGGGGACGACACTCGGGTAAAACTTGGTACATTCGGCGGGGTCTTCCTCGACCGTCAACCTTTTTCCAGTATCCGCTAATAGTTCCCTCCCGTTCCAAAAACTTCAAAGCGCTATAGAGAACTGTATCCGACAGACGATAGATACTATATTCTTGCTCTAAGCGTTTAATCAACTCAGTTCCATAGGAGTCTTCACTCAAAAACACCGATAAGACATAGCACACCGCTAACTCCCGATTTAGATAAATCGGCGGCGGGTCTTGAAAAAATCGATAGATATCCTCAAAGGTCATCAGCCTGTCCCACTCCACATCCTTATCCTTACCCGTTTATGACAACAGCAAGGGGTGTCCATTGACTTTTGACATCTAATTTATCGCGTTTTTCACTAAGCGTTTGGTCAATGAAATCACTATTTGAGGATATTTTGAGGATATTTGGATTAACTGGCTTTGCGATCGCCAATTAACCCATAACACTCAGCCACAGAAGCACCCTCAGCCATAGCCGCCGCCAAGGCTTCATAGGTACACCAGTTTTGTTTGAGCAAAGTTTGAGCCTGTAAGATAGCCCAGCGTTCCTTAATTTGAGCATCTTGAGGTGAGCGCCTTAATTGAGTCCATAACCGCCTAATATTCTGGCGATCGGAAACTCCCCCAAGAGCCTGATCATAAACCAAAATTTCCGCAGCGATACCGGCCATCCACACCTTACAGTATTTATCGATCGCCTCTGAAGAAATCACCCCATGGTTAAGTTGTTCCATCAACTCGACATCATTAAAGCGGACTCCTCCTTGGGCTTTTTGTCCTTGTCTAAAGGCTTCCCAAGCCGTCAGTGCATATCCTTCCACCGGAACACCTAACAAATAAGCCATCAAAAAGTGACCAGCTTCGTGGTGGACAATGCGATCGCGCCGAGAACCAGAAGCCCCCGCCAACCAATCCACTAAAATAGTCGATCCTTGACCCTGTAGGCTAAAAGTATCCAGAGTAGCCAATCCCAATAATACAAAAACCATCCCGGCTGGAACCGCCGCCGATATCTCCAACAGAGGCGCTACCAGGGTAGTTAAAGTCAGGGTAAAAATAGTAATCGCAATCAGATTTAAAGAAGTATCCCGCATTTATCACTTATTATCAATTGTCACCGTTCACTAGGTCAGAGGGAGACGCTACATCTATAGACCGCGCTTTATAGAAGGTTTCTAAACTATGGCGATCGCCCACATAACGCCAGTGCCAGGGTTCATAACTCACCCCCAGGGGGTTATCTTTCGGAAATGATAGCTCAAAACTATAGAAAGCCGCATTATCCAGTAGCCATTTAAAAGCCGGAGTTTGATCAAAAGTCTCTCTGAGATCCGTATCGGGAAAATTAGCATCAGCCACATCAATAGCATAGCCGGTGTGATGTTCACTGTAGCCAGGAGGGGCGCTTACTTGGGCGCGTTGACTGGGAACTTGTCCCCTTTGGGCTTTGATGTCAAAAAACAAAAATTCCTGATCTTCCAAACCCCGAAACCCAGATATCGGAACCAAAATAATGCCGCTTCTTCTGGCTGCATCAGTCATTTCCAAAAAGGCATAAGCGGCGGCGCGACGTAACCTGATTACACCATCAGCGGTAATATTTTTCAGTTCACTCTCGGGCGCTTCCTCATAGGGAAGATGTCCCAGAAGATTAACTGGTAGTTGGGACACTTGGTTAGGGATAACCGATGGTGTGGGTAGTGGGTTAGTTGTTGGTGGCGGTTGCATAGCATCAGTTGTTTCTGATGCTGAGAGGTTGATAGAGGTGCGATCTACCACAAAAATCCCAAATTGGTAGTTGAGGGCGATCGCCACCCCAAAGGCTGCTATAGCCAGGGCTAACCACTGCCAAAATTTTGGCGATCGCTTAGACTTACCCAGGTTACTATTATCAGACTTGGGAGTATCTCGAATCGCTTCGGGGATATCTTCGCTGGTCATGGGCGGAACATTATCCAAGTTCTTGTACATATTGACCCCGTTGAACAAAATCACAAAAAAAAGCAGGTAGGAACCTTAACAACTGATCAAGTAGTCCCCTCAGACTACTCCTGGTGGACAACTTAACTTGACGCGAGGGGACTCCTAACAGCTATATTAACTGCCATATACAGTATGTTAGCGGCATTACCCGGTTTTCTTTAGGGCAGACAGTGTTAGTTTGCTATCATATCGTAATTAGTACCATCGATGAGCTATTGCTGCCATCGATCAAGCTGGAAAACACCTCAAAAGCGATTGCCAACTACTATAGGTTAGCTCAAACAGCAACTTTGATACTGTGTCTATTGTAGATTATCCTGCCAAACAAGCCTATCAGCGGGGTCTCAAATGGATCATGGGTTCCGCCCTATTCGCTGTCGTCGGAGTGGGTGGAGTTTTGGGTTATGACCTTATCCAAAATCGACCACCAGCACCCATTTCCGCCGAGGTAATTCCTGTCCAACTCGGAGATGTCGAAGATCGCATTAATGAAGGCGGAATTTTAGAACTAGGCGGACAGCGTAGCATTAAATCTCCTGAAGATGGTGCGGTTGAAAACATTTTAGTACAAGTAGGCGATCGTGTCACCCAAGGTCAACAACTTATGACTTTACGCAACCCCAACCAACAAACCATTTTACAAAAGAAACAGCTAGAAATCCAAAAACAGGAAATTACTGTAGAACGCCATCGCCAAGAAGTAGCCGAAGCCCAAGAACAACTAACCGCCTCCCAACGTCAGTTACAAATTGACCAAGCACAATATCAGCAAGAATTAGCCTCCCAAAAAACCGTACAAGATTTAAAAATTCAGAGACTTGAATCTCAGGTTAATCGCCATCGCGAAAAAGTCGAAGAAGCTGAGATAGAATTAGCAGCGGCTGAGGAGGAATTAGCCAGCAGCCGAGAACTCCTAGAAAGAGGATTTGTTGCACAACAAGAAATTGAACGGGGAGAAGAAAGTGTACGTCAGCAAACCACCGCATTAAGAAACGCCAAACATGACCTCAATACTACCTTGATGGAATTAGCATCAGCTAAAGCCGAATTAATCACCGTTTCTACTACAGTTAACACTTCCCCAGTGGTAGAGTCTGAGATTAGGCTAAGACAGGCGCAAAGCACCTTGAGACAAAGCCTCAGTGAACTAGAACGCCTGCAAATAGAATATCAAGAGGAAGCACTTAAATTACAAAATTTTGTGATGACATCTCCTATTAATGGAGTGGTACTGAATATCAACGTTAGAGAGGGAGATGGACTCAATCGTGGTCACGATTTAATCACATTAGGCGACCCTAATCAGGAAATCGTTAGACTGCAATTATCAACCCTTAACGCCGTTCAAGTTAGACAAAATCAATTAGTCCGTGTTACCGAAATAGKGCCTAATCCTGAAGTATTTACAGGACGAGTAGACCAGGTTGATCTCGCCACCCGACAGTCGGAAGGAAATCAAGACTCAGGTTCAGGACAAGCCTCAGTTTTTGCTACTGTTAAATTAGATAGACCCACCGGACGTTTAATTCCCGGAAGTCCAGTTAGTGTAGAAATTGTCTTAAATCAACGAGAAAATGTTGTGGTTCTCAATACAGAATTAATCCAAAGAGAGAGAAACTCTCGCTATGTGTGGGTTTTAGATGATAATAATACCGCCCAAAAGCAGCCTGTCACCCTCGGACTAGAAGGATTACTACAAGTAGAAATTACCTCCGGTTTAAATTCAGGAGATTTAGTTATTTCTACTCCCATGAACCAAACCTTAGAACCAGGAAAATCGATTATATATGAGCCTCAATAAATTTATCATTTATGCCAAATTATACCACAGTTAATCATCAAACAAATCCATGAGTTTATCTCTATTAAATTTATTCGGTTTAAGTTGTCAGTCCTTAATGGGTAATCCTCTCCGGTCTACCCTGTCAGCGATCGGCGTATTTATGGGAGTCGCTGTAGTCACAGCAACTATGCAAGTTCGGAATATTTCTGAAGCGGTCATTCAACAACAGATGACTCAACGGGAATCTCCGATTTTATACCTGTGGATATCTGACGATACAATCGGAGAATTACAAAGTTTTACCAAGGAGGATTTAGAGGTTCTTAATCATCATTTAAAAGGTATTACAAAAGTTGCGACATTAAGGTTTGTTTCGTGGATTGATTCAGTGCAATTTCACGATCGCACAGGACATCCTGACATGACAATTGCTGTTACCCCAGAATATCAGCAAGTTTCCGGGCGTAAAATTATCAAGGGACGCTTGTTTAATTCAACTGATTTAGATCAATATTTATCAGTAGCTATTGTAGATGAAGTCTTAGCCAATCAATTGTTTGATTATCTCGACCCTATTAATCAAAAAGTTTATATTGAAAATCGACCATATACAATTGTGGGAGTGATTGAAAGCAAAGATATTTTTCCAGTGATGGAAATACAAGGCTTATTAATTATTCCTCTTTCTTTAGATATAGCAATTACCGGAAATTTACAGCTTGACGAGTTGATGATTGGTATTCAAGATTTAGACAATGTTGATCAAATCAAGACACAAGCTATTTCTATTTTACAAAAACGCATACCCACTCAACAATATGGGGATTGGGTAAACATTACAGACATTCTAGAACAAAGAGAAACTTTAGCATCTATTTCCCAAGCATTATTAGTGGTCAGTATCATTGCCTTATTAGTGGGTGGGGTGGGTATCGCTAATGTGACGATTGCTGCGGTTATTCAAAGAACACCTGAAATCGGTTTAAAACGAGCCATAGGAGCGACTCGTTTTGAGATTATGCTACAATTTATCCTAGAAGTAGTTATCACGAGTTTAGCAGCCGGAATTTTAGCTATAACCACAGTTCACGGAGCCACTATTATGGTGAGTGCGAGATTTGATTTACCCTATAAATTTGACTATAATACCGCCAAATTATCCCTAACATCAGCGCTAATGATTGGTGTGATGTCAGCCCTGTTTCCCGCGATTCGCGCCAGCAAAATTGAACCAGTACAAGCATTAAAAGGAGATTAGCATGAGTTTATCTACATTCAATTTATTCGGTTTAAGTTGTCAGTCATTAATGGGTAATCCTCTCCGGTCTACTCTGTCAGCGGTGGGGGTATTTATGGGAGTAGCAGCAGTGACGGCGACTCTACAAGTTCGGAATATTTCGGAATCAGTAATTGCTAAACAAATTGCAGCTAGAGAAGCCCCAGTCATTAGATTGTCTCCAGCCTGGAGAAGGGGGGTTGAATTTCAGGGCTTGAACCTTAGTGATTTAGAGTTTTTACAGAGTCGATTAACGGGTGTAACCGCCATTGCTGGTCAACGAAGTGCTTGGTGGATTAATTCGGTTTTATTTCAAGATCGCAGTATTAATCCAGAATCAAAATTAGCTGTTTCTTTGGAATACCAAATAACCTCCGGTCGCCGCATGGTCAAAGGTCGTTTTTTTAATGAAACTGACTTTTTGCAATATCGACCCGTGATTATCGTTGATGAAATTTTGGCAATTGAACTATTTGGAAATCTTGACCCGATTAACCAATCAGTGTATATTCAAAATCGACCTTATACTATAGTGGGAGTTGCTGAAACTAGAGAAATATCATCACGGTCAGGTCAACAGGGGTTATTGCTGATACCTCTACCATTAGATGCGGCGGCGACGGGAGCGCGTCATTTACATAATATCACTGTAGGGGTAAAAAACCTAGAAGAAATTGACCAAATAGAACAGCAAGCGATCGCTCTTTTAAAACAACGAGTTCCCACCCAAGAATATCGAGGTTGGCAAAATATTAACGATATTTTAGAACAACAGAAAACCCTCGAATCAGTTTCCCAAGCGTTGCTAGTTGTAGGTGCAATATCCTTAATTGTAGGAGGGGTGGGAATTGCTAATGTTACGATTGCTTCTGTGATTGAACGTACCCCCGAAATTGGATTAAGACGAGCTATTGGAGCTACACAACTCGATGTTATGCTACAGTTTATTGTAGAGGCGGCGATTTTGAGCTTAATGGGTGGAACTATAGCGATCGCCACTGTTCACGGCGCGACTATAGTAGTTACAGAACAGTTTAACTTACCATACGAATTTGACCACGAAACTGCTATAATCGCCCTGAGTTCGTCCGTATTAGTGGGGGTAGGGGCGGCGTTCTTTCCCGCCCTCCGCGCCAGTAAACTAGACCCAGTGAAAGCATTAAAGGGACAGTAATTATGGCTAAAAATCCCGAACCATTCACAACAATGAGCGATCGCTTTTGGTGGCTGAGATTTTTACTAATTGCGATCGCCACATCAGGTTTATGTATTACCTTAGCTATCAGCTTAGAAACTCCTCCAGTTCCCCAAGCTAACGCCTCCCGTAACACGCCATCAATCACCCCTCCCGACCTTCCCGAAACTTCACCGCATTCCACCATCAACCCAGAAAATAAGACCACAGAAAA